>CAYTFF010000068.1:1265-4467 GCA_964437045.1 uncultured Dehalococcoidia bacterium | reverse complement strand
GGTAGCCAGAATGATTGTTTTGGCTGTATAATCTCGTTCTGCCCCATGAATAGTTTTTACATCATGTTCTAAATCCACACTTTCAACAAGATCGAAAATTGTTTGTCCTCCAAATTTTAAAACTTGCTCTTCTATTACCTGAGAAAGTTCAGGGCCGGTAATTCCATCTGGAAACCCAGGATAATTTACTATATCTGTAGTATTGAGGATTTGACCTCCACTAGCAAACTTTTCAAGAACAAGAGTTTTCAGCATGGATCTAGAAGCATATAATGCAGCACTTAGTCCAGCGACACCTCCTCCGATAATTATTATGTCGTACTCGGCTTGAATTTTATTTGTCAATTGTTACCTTCTTTTTTAAAACCCTAGTTATATTGCGGCTACTTTACTTGGAGTTCATTAAGTATTCAACTGTGCTTTTTAGTCCATCCTTTTGGCTAACCTTAGGCTTCCAGCCTAATTCTTTAAAGGCCTTAGTTGAATCCAGTGAAATCTTATATATATCGCCTGGCCTGGATTGCTTATAGATAGGTTGCTTATCGTACTGTATTATCGACCGCAAGTGCTGAACAATCTCTTTAAGAGAGGTACCTATCCCAGTGCCAATATTATACATACCACTTGGTTCATTATCTATCGCTAAAAGATTAGCTTCAACTACATCAGATACGTAGACGTAGTCCCGCTCTTGATGACCATCACCAAATATAACAATGTTGTCCCCTTGAAGCATAGCCTTAGCAAATATAGCTATAACACCAGCTTCACCATTGGGGTTTTGTCGTGGTCCATACACGTTGGCATATCGTAAAGATGTAAAATTCAAGCCATGAAGACGTTCATATAGTTGTAGATAGTTCTCTACCGTGAATTTAGCAGCTCCATAAGGAGATATTGGATTTATTGGATGATATTCATCACAAGGTAAATGTTTGGGTTCACCATATATTGCGCCTCCGCTTGAGACAAAGACAATCTTACTTATGTGAAATTGGCGACAATTTTCCAGAACATTTAGAGAACCAAGTATATTAACTCTGGCATCTTTGATTGGATCTTGTATAGAGGAATTTACACTTATTTGAGCTGCATGATGATTTACATAGTCAGGACGTTCTTCCTTAAAAACCTCTTCTAGATTTTTAGAAGAAACTATATCCACTGGGTAGAAACGTGCTTGAGGGTTAATATTGCCTTTATGCCCTGAAGTAACATTGTCTACTATTGCAACGCTATAACCTTCTTCTATAAACCTATCAGCAACATGAGAGCCAATAAATCCAGCCCCACCAGTTATTAATATACGTTTTTGTTTCATAATAAATTCTAAATTATAAGGGTTCTGTAAAATAAATAATCAATTAAAAGTATAGCACGTTTAGCTTAAGTCTTATGGAGTATCAAAAACTATTTTCAACTCAAAATCTTTATCTAATGAGCTATTGTATTTTGAATTCCCTGCGACTGAAAAAATTGGAACCTGGTTTGAGGATTTCAAGGCCCATTCTAAAGGATAGTGAATTGACACATTCAAGTTTCTATCATGGGTTCCAGGTTGTTTCTGTACAACTAAAGAGTATAAATTATTTGAGCCTTTATCATCCAATATGAATGTAGGTAACCTATATGAAAACATTAAGGAATTCTGTTGCCCTTGAGGTACAACAAATAGACCTCCTAAGACTGTTTTATTGCCTTCTAAATAGTTAGTAAAGGTATCTTTTTCGTGAAATGGATCCAAATGGGAATATAAACTCTCGTCTGGTAGTATTAAATTTGACCAGGCTATGGGAATAGATCCCTTGGGAAGATATATCCTAAGATAATTCCAATAGCAACCGTGTGATAATTCTTTGTATGAAGGATACCCAATTGGGAGCCCTTGAACACATTTAGTAGTTAATCCTTTACTTGTATTTTTGTAATTTAAAAATAATTGTCCAACAGATTCGCTGTCCTTAGAAATATATATGTTGTAATCATAGCTTACTTGTAAGTTAGCATTTACTTTGTTGTATCCTATATTACTGTCAATAATCATAAGGAAATCCCCATCTTGATTGGTTAATCCACCATGCCAATTGTTGGCGATAATCTTTGTTTGGGCAAGATTATCCTCCATGTATAATAGGATATCTTTTTCATCCAGCATTTCTTTAACTATATATACTAAATTCAACCAATCAGTTGATTCTAATTCACCCATTTGATTTAATATTTCTTTCAATATTAAATCAATAAATGCCCGTCCTTGTTCATCTGATGCGTCAGTGATTAGATTAATAACGTTAGCGCTCGTGATTTGTGGGTATTCTGATAGAGAAAATTCCCCTATAGCGTCAATTAATGAGGGAAGTAGCTTTTGGTTAAATCCTATTACGCCATCAACATCTATCCCTGTGCCTAGAAGAAAAAGATCATCCGCAATTTGTGCTGATTTAGAAAAATCTGCATACCAAAAGGCATCCCTGAAAACCCATAATCCTCCGCCCAGACTTCTTTCAAGCCATTGGGGTGGGAATGGATATTCTTTCGTTAGATCATCGATATCAGGGCTATCATAAAAAACTATGGGTTTCATTATGCCTTTGTCAAAACTGATCAACCATACTCCTACAACAAACCCTCCGTTAGCTCTAAGTTCATCAGAGTTTTGTGCGGCAAATAGATAATTTTTTTCTCCTTCACTTCCTAAGATTGCGTAAACCAAATCTAAACCAGATAACATTTCTTGGTGTAGTCCTATCGCTTTTTCTAAAACATTGCCTATTGTGTATGCTCCAGTCTTTATTCTAGGAGAAATTGAATCTTGGTTAATCTGTTTAATAGATTGGTCGGCTAATAATATAGAATCCAATGACTCTTGTAATTTTAATCTGAAAGGATCAAGTAGGCTAAAAGCTGATTTCCCTGGCCCAGAATTTGATGGGATAATAGTATGTCCCATACTGGCCATTTCTGTAGCATTATTTGTCAATAATATTGCATTATCAACTGTAGTCATCCCTGTATTAAAGATAATAGAAAAAGCTTCTAAATCATCTCCTATAAAAGGCATCCAATTAAGATATGGTGAAATCCATAATATGGGGCTTAAAACATTTTTTATAGTTTGAATTTCCTTTTTAATTTCCATTAGTGGGGTAATAAAGGAGTCAACAGGAGAAATAGTTATTTGGCCAGATGATATGGCTTCAAC
>CAYTFF010000068.1:0-1255 GCA_964437045.1 uncultured Dehalococcoidia bacterium | reverse complement strand
GCAGACTCTGTTTTGTAGTACTAAAAGAAATCCATATCCAAAGCAACATTGCAAGGGAAATTGCTAGGATAGAAATCCCACCGATTATTCTCTTAGATTTTTTCAGTTTAGGAACCTCCTTGGCTGCGTAAGTTAAAAATGGTTCAATATTTTTTCATATAAAATGTTATAATATCTAAAATCTTTATTTATTTTTAGGTTTAATTCCCAAATGCTTTTGAGATCTCTGGACGACCTTTTTAGAGACCCGCTACATTTTCTCATAATTTTAGGTGCGACTGTTATTGCTTTGTCAATAGCTATTACAGTTCACGAATTTACTCATGCCATAATAGCTTACAGATTTGGTGACCCTACTGCCAAGGCGTATGGCCGACTATCACTAAACCCAGTGGTTCACCTTGATCCATTTGGAACCGCTATGTTGTTTTTGGTAGGGCTTGGATGGGGAAAACCTGTGCCTGTCAATATAGCTAATTTCGATCGGTTTAGGCTTCAGGCAATGGCCATTGTTTCTTTAGGCGGTCCAATCTCAAATTTAATTACTGCTGCAATATTTGCTATCCCAATAAACTTGGGCTTTATACCTTGGCGTTCACCTTTTAGCATGTCTGTATTTAAGGGTGGCACAGACCTAATTTTACCAGATCTTTTTGGGTTTATAATTTTGTATAACTTGATACTTGCCGTGTTTAATTTGATACCTATTGCCCCATTAGATGGATTTAAGGTAGCCTTAGGTGTATTACCAAGAAGGTTTGCAGAAGTACTAGCGAAATCAGAGCCTTATGGACCAGTGATACTTTTAGTAGTGGTTGTACTTGATTTTTGGCTTGGCATTCATGTTCTGAGCTCCATTATTGGGCCAGCAATAGAATTTTTTGGTGGTATTATTTTGTTAACTTAAAATTACTTGAATCTTAGTATTTTTTGAGGAAAAGGAGGGTGGATCGTGCAACAAGTAACTATTATTGGGATGGGTCTTATTGGTACATCTATTGGATTGGCATTAAAGGGAGCACAGCTTGACCATATACAAATTGTGGGAACTGATATGGACTCTTCAGCAAGTGGTAAAGCTAAGCGTAAGGGAGCTATAGATAAAGTTAGTAAAAATCTAGTTTCTTCTATTGACGGTTCGGGTCTGGTTATTATTGCAACACCAGTAATGGCTATAAAAGAGATTATGAAATTGATAGGCCCATACTTAAGTGAAGGCTGCATTGTTACTGATACTGGGAGCACAAAAGGTATT
>CAYTFF010000067.1:5804-6809 GCA_964437045.1 uncultured Dehalococcoidia bacterium | reverse complement strand
ATACTCTTAGATCTAACATAAACTATGCGGAAGTATATCTCATAGCCATAAGAAGACGCAATAATCAATTTATCACTATATAATTACCATAATAAGCAAGTCATTTCCCTAAAGTTTTTGTTCCTCTCTATTACCTTAAATTATTCAAGTTTGTAATTTACCAAATGCAACATGTTGGCAATGTAGATCAAAAATTGGTAGTATCTGCATGTCTCATATGGGGAGATTTAAAATGGTTAATCAAAAAAATAATTATCCAATTGACCGAAACATAGCTATTGAGCTCGTTCGTGTTACTGAAGCTGCCGCTATGAATGCTGTTCAACACATGGGTATGGGTGACAAAGAATTAGTTGATCAAGCAGCAGTTGATTCTATGCGAACTACGTTGAACTCACTAAATATAGATGGCACGGTTGTAATAGGTGAAGGGGAGAAAGATGAAGCTCCTATGTTATATATAGGAGAGAAAATCGGTACCGGGAATGGCCCTAAAGTTGATATAGCGGTTGATCCAATTGATGGAACTACTCTACTGTCAAAAGGTTTGCCAGGCGCTATTGCTGTTATTGCATTAACCAATGGCGGGGCAATGTCTGTCCCTGAACAGGTATTTTATATGAATAAAATTGCTGTTGGTCCAGAAGCCAAAGATGTCATAGATATTGAAGCACCTCTTAAAGATAACCTTAAAAAGATAGCCAAAAGATTAAGTAAAAAAATTGATGACTTGCAAATAATAGTCTTAGATAGACCTCGCCATGATAATCTTTTGTATGAAATCCGCTCAATAGGAGCGAAGGTAAAACTAATCAGCGATGGCGATGTAGCAGCAGGTATACTTGCCGCCCTGCCAGACACCGACATAGATGTACTTATGGGAATTGGTGGAACTCCTGAAGGGGTTATAACTGCAGCTGCAATATTATGTCTTGGTGGTGCTATCCAAGGAAAAGCCTGGCCAAGGGATCAAGAAGAAAAAGAAGCGGCAATATCCCATGGATT
>CAYTFF010000067.1:581-5794 GCA_964437045.1 uncultured Dehalococcoidia bacterium | reverse complement strand
GTGCGCGGCCACGAATACGAAGCCTCGCACCACAAGAATATCACCATGGACGATTTGGAATTTACCAAGGAAATGAAACACAAGGGACCGTAAAGAAACTTTTCTAAACAGCGTGAAAATAGAAGGAAAAAGCAATGTTACTGGATATAAGAAAAATATACAGTACTGAAGATCTAGTTGGAACGGAAGATGTTTTTTTTGCAGCTACAGGTGCCAGTAATGGTGATCTACTTAAAGGAGTGAGTGTTTTTCCAGGTGGAGCAGCCACACAATCTTTGGTAATAAGATCTCGATCTAATACAATAAGATGGATAGATGCAAAGCATGATCTAACCAAATTAAACAAATTAACCATTAGTAAATAATGGAAAAGCCTCCACAGCCAATAATCGTTAGAGATAAACGACGATGGCTTATGCTAGGCCTAACATGGAGTCTTTATTCTTCTTTTGGAATTTCTGTTGGAACTATCCCCCCAGTAGTAGGCCCAATAATAAATGATCTCCATATTAGTTATACCCAAATGGGATTAATACTTGGGTCATGGCAACTGGTTTATATTGCAACTGCTTCTCCGTTGGGTCCATTAGTTGATCGTCTTGGCATTAGGCGTTCTTTAGGAATTGGTATGTTCATCATCTTACTGTCTATGTTACTACGTGGCCTTGCAATAGACTTTTACACACTTCTATTTGCTGTCGCTTTATTCGGAATTGGAGGCCCAATCATATCTATAGGAGCACCGAAAATTGTCTCCTTATGGTTTGATAGCAAAGAGAGAGGAACAGCTGCTGGGATTTACACTGCAGGGCCAGTAGGTGGTTATGCTTTAGCACTCGCTACAGCAGCTACAACGATAATGCCAATTACAGGTACATGGAGAGGTGTCCCATTAATATTTTCAGTTTTAATATTTCTGGTTATGATAGCTTGGTTTATATTTGCTAAGGAAAAACCATATAACCCAAACTTAGAGCCAACTCAAAAATCATCTACCTCTATTTCAACTAGTAAAGTCCTAATGGATATGTTGAGAATAAGAAATGTTCAATTGATGTTGATACTAGCTCCTGTCACTTTTATGATAAATCATGGGATGAGCAGTTGGTTACCTACTCTCCTACAGGAGAGGAACATGAGTCTTTCAGAAGCAGGAACATGGACAGCTATAGCCACCGCTGCCAGTATTTTAAGTCTTTTAGTGATTCCAAGAATTGTTGGGGCAGGATACCGTGCGATATCTATAGGATTATTATTACTGATGACAGCTATTAGCACACCTCTACTTATTTTTACTACTGGAAATATCTTAATAATAGCACTATTGGTTTCAACTATTGTCCGTAGTCCATTTATGCCTATGCTTACATTGATACTTATGGAAACACCTGGTATTGGATACCGGCATATTGGTGCTGCCACTGGAATTTTCTTTGCTGCAGCAGAAATAGGAGGATTTGGGGGCCCTTTCGTAATGGGATTGCTAAGAGACATTACAAATTCATTAAATCTTGGGGTGCTTTTGATTACTTCTTTAACAATAATCACACTTTTTGTTATACCACTATTTAAGGAAGAATCTAGGAAACTAAACTTGAACTCAGTAAAGTCTTGATTGAGCCTTCCATAATTATCAATAATATTATTTAATACTAGAAGTCACTGTTAAACATGATTCAAGATTTAGAATAAATACTGGAGGTAAAAATGAAGGGAATAGTATTTTTAGGCAATAGAAAAGCCAAAATTAGAGAGTTCCCAAATCCAATTCCCGACGATGGTGAGGCAGTAGTTAAAATAATGGCCTCAGGGTTGTGCGGAACAGACCTTCACAGATATAGGTCGGACAAATCCTCTGACATGATTACGGGACATGAACCATGCGGTGTAGTAGTACAACTGGGAGCCGGAGCACCAGATGCTCTTAAAATAGGTGACAGAGTTATAGTACATCATTATTCAGGATGTGGTATCTGTGAGATATGCGTATTAGGCTACGAACAGGTATGTACATATGGTAAAATAACCTATGGCGGCTTAGAAGGGCATGGCTCAAATGCTGAGTACATTTTAGTTCCAAGTAGAACTCTTGTGCACCTACCAAATGAGCTATCTTTCGAGGAAGGGGCAGCAATTTCATGCGGGACAGGTACTGCTATTAACGGCTTAAATAAGATGGAAATATCTGGAAGAGATACTGTTGCTATATTTGGCCAAGGGCCAGTTGGGTTAAGTGGAACGTTAGGCGCAAAAGCAATGGGATCACGTGTAATTGCAATAGATATAATTCCAGAACGACTAGATATAGCCAAAAAGTTAGGGGCTGACCATGTTATTAATAGTATGGAAAACGATGCTGTTAAGACTATAAAAGAAATAACTAGTGGATTTGGAGTATCTGCCACCCTTGAAACCTCAGGAAATCCTGAGGCTCAGTCCCAAGCTCTAAAAAGTCTCCGCCCTTTCGGGCGTTGCTGTTTTGTTGGGATGGGTGGAGGACCAGCGACGCTAGATATTGACAATGACGTAATATATAAACTCATCCGTATATTTGGATCGTGGACTTTTAGTAAGGCCGAACTTTTAGAAATAACCAGGTTTATGGTGGAAGCCAAAGTCCCGTTAAGTGACTTGATCACCCATCGCTTTAACATTAATCAAGCTAGTGAAGCATTTAAAACATTTGATGAAGGCAAAACTGGAAAATGTGTCTTCCTTTTCGACTAGTCTAATCTAGCTTGTTACTCACTTTCTTTCCTCATATATAGGGTTGGTATTCTTGTTCCAACATCTGGTGGTTGAGCTACTGCAATGAACCTTACAGGCTCATCATATGGGTTTTGTGTACCATGCCATATATTAGCTGGAATAAATACAAAATCCCCAGGTCCAACCTCATATTCTTCCTCACCAACAATTTCTACCGCTCTACCAGATAAGTAATACTTAATTGCTTCTCCATGCCTATGATATGCTCCTTCTGAAGATTTAGGAGGTAATTCTCCTATGAAAGCCCTCATAGAATATATGGAAAACCCTAATTCCGGCGCAATAACCGATGCAGTTTTAATACGTAGATTCATTGATTGATCAAGAGCATGGTCTTTCCATTCAATATCTGAATTTTTTCTATGGATTTTTTTTGTCTCTCTTAATTTTTCCAAGGCTGCATCATATAAGCTCATTTCGGTTGCCAGATTATATCGTCTTCGGACTATTTCCGCTGAATCTAATTTAAGTAATTCCTCTACAGTCATTATCTCTCCTTTCACAGATTAATTTTATTTATATTTCCCCAATTGCCCGATCAAATGCTAAACGTAAACGTACTCCTGATTCTTCTAAATCAGTAAAAGATGCAGTGCTAAACGCTAATCTAAGATGGGAAACATTGTCTTGTTCCCCATTTAAATAAAATATGGAGCCACCTGGAAAAATTAATCCCTGTTTAGCTGCCTCTCTTAACACGATATTGGAGTCTACGCCTATGCATTCTACCCAAAGAAAAAATCCTCCTTTAGGTTTCATGAATTTCATATACTGAGGACAATGCAATCTCAATGAATCAACAAGTGTCTTACATTTTTTAGCATATATAGGCCTCATTTTATCAACATGCGAATCCAGGCTACCTGAATCTACAATACTGGTTAAAGCCCTCTGTATCAAAGGACTATTTCCCATATCGTAACGGACACGACAAAGAGCTTCGATAAAATCCGCTCTTCCCTGGACCCATCCAGTCCTAAGCCCAGTCGCAATAATTTTGCTAAACGTACCTACTTTAAGAACTCCTTCCCCTTGAGCAATAGAAAACAATGAAGGCATATAGTCATTATCAAAAAAGATTTCTGAGTATGCAGAATCTTCTACAATTAGTACATTATGCTTGGAACAGAGATCAATTAATTCTGATCTCCTGTTAAACTCCAAGTTTGTGCCAGTAGGGTTATGAAAATCAGGTATAGTATAAAGCAATTTTACTCTACGACCAGATTTCTTTGCTCGTATGATTTGATCTTTTAATTCCTCTACGATAAGACCATTTTCATCCATTGGGACTTGTACAACCTCAGCCATGTGTCCTTTAAATGTTCTAACAGAGCCAGAAAATGAAGGGCCTTCAATAATTACTACATCACCAGGTTCTAAAAAGGCATCACATATATTATCTATACCTCCAGCTGCACCACTATTCACAATAAAATTTTCGGGATTTAATGGCAATTTCTCAATCCTACTCTGACGAGAGGCAAGGGCCAAACATAATCCTTCAAATCCCTTAACACCTCCATAATTTAAAGCCTCTTCTGGTGTATTAAATAACACTTGTTCCAGAGCTTCGGTTAACTCCTTGACAGGTAATGTGCCTGGATCTGGAATGCCGCCAGCTAATTTTATAGGATTAGGAGCTTCTGTAGGTACAGTCCAGGCAACACCAGAATCAGTTGGAGTTCCAGCTCCAACAGCTAATGCTGAACTAGAAAGTAGGCTACGTAATTCAACATTAACCCATCTCTTTTGTGCCTGATCCAATTTAGTAATTTTCTCCAAGAGATCTTACTCCTATTCAGTGAATCTACTCAAATTGCAGGTAAGACTTATCAAGCCATTTTATATGAGTAGTGTAAAATTAAATTTATTGGTAATGTAGGGAAATTATATCACTATGAGACGGCACATTACCGCTATACCTCCATATCTCTCTACCTTGTATATTAAATATAATAAAGGTAGGTACCATTTTGGCTTTATACTCTTTGAATATCATTCCCCCTATACCTGAAGCAGTATCGAGTCTAATAAAATTCAAGGTTTCATCCAATTGATTTTCTAGCCTGTCTACATCAGGCTTAGCCGAAAGGCAGGCAATTCAGAAATTTGAATAAAGTTCAAGGAAAACCGGTTTTCCCGCGGTCAATGCCCTTTCGAATTCATCATGACTATTAATAGATGTCGCACTGGTACTTGATGTCAACTGTAAAATAATAAGAGTAAATAATATCGTGCCAGCAGAAACCATTGAAATTTTTACCCCAAAAAACCGCCATCCAAGAAGACCAACTAAAACGATGATTATACATCCCGCTAGTACAAGAGAGTATTGATTAATAAAAACCGTTATTGATATTGGCATTCCAATGATCCAATTCTAATTGCTGGCATATTCAGTATTTTAAATAATGATTAAAATAATATTAATCCATATTATT
>CAYTFF010000067.1:0-571 GCA_964437045.1 uncultured Dehalococcoidia bacterium | reverse complement strand
TATTAAAAATTGAGTATAAGATGAGTATGTATAGTTGGGGAATAACATGTAGGATTATAACACTAGAAAGATTTTTTAATTATAACCCAGATATATCTAATATTTATGTACGTTTAAATAATCCGTCTAATATTAATCCATATTATTTGGTTACACGTTGTTCCAAAGGACCGGTATTATGTTTACGTGAGGGCAATATAACAGTTGAATGGCCAGGTATAGTATCTTCACCTCTTTGATTAATACCATGAGTCTCTATTTCAATACAATGCTCATTATTTTCGTCAACAAATTTGTTTGTTATTCTACCTGTAAACCGTACGACATCTGACAAGTAAACAAATTTCCTGTACTGGGCATAATTATTCTTTATCCAGCCTTCATCTCCAATCCAGTTAGTAAGCATGTGGATTAACCAGCATTGCCTTTGTGTTCCTACATCATAGGGATAAGGTAATCCAGCTGCATTAGCAGCCGTCCTATTGTAATGGACGGCATATATTGGTTCTAGGGCAGTTGTAGAAGAATCTCTGAAAGCCCAAGCCGGATCTTTGCGATACAATTTAAGCGC
>CAYTFF010000066.1:3682-6858 GCA_964437045.1 uncultured Dehalococcoidia bacterium | reverse complement strand
GAATCGAAAGCTAATAAACATGGAATTAAAATTCCAACTGATGTTCTTTTCTTCATTGCAGAAATTAGCCAGGGAAATGTCAGAGAACTAGAGGGGAATCTAAATCGGGTGATTGCCTATTCCCAACTGACACAGATACCTATAACAATGGATCTGGTAAATAGGTCTTTGCCTGTTAATATTCCTGATAATGCTGTATTGCCTGTTACTGAGAAGACCATTATGAAGGCGGTATGCAAGTACTTTGCTACTGATCCTAAACTCCTAATTAGCTCAAAAAGAGATCGAAAGACATCTTTGGCTAGGCATATTACCATGTACTTGCTAAGATTAGAGATGAATAAACAGTTCGCTGAGATTGGGCGCATTCTTGGAGGTAGAGATCACACTACTGTTATCCATGCCTGCAATAGAATAACTTCTCTTATTGGTTCAGATGATTCTTTGCGGTCAGATGTTAAAAACATTCTTTTACACATCCAAAAACGGTAGCGTATCCACATATTTTAGCCATATATGTTAATAAGTTCGTGCCATATACTGTGATAGAATATAGATGAACCATCAATTTTGTTTCATGGTGTATTTTGCACACATCTTTCAACAAACAATTCCACCTAAAATCACAAAATAATGGCAATTAAAACATATTTACTCAGACATAATATAAACATAATGCAGGCTATTATTACTTATTATTATTAGTTAAATAAACCAATATAGATATGATTGATAAAGTTAATATATTAATAAAAGCCGGTAATGGTGGTAATGGTTCAGTAAGCTTTAGGAGAGAAAAATATATCCCTAAAGGTGGACCTGATGGAGGTGATGGAGGCCGAGGAGGAAATATAATTATAAAAACTGATGGTGGAATCAATACATTAATTCAATTCAGGTACAAAAAGAACTTTGCAGCACGGAATGGTAATTCTGGTCAAGGTAAAAACAAGCAAGGAGCCAAAGGAGATGATTTGGTGATTAATGTCCCCATAGGAACGCAGGTATGGGAATATAGGGAAAATGAAAAGATTTTAATTGCCGATTTGGATGTTGAAAGATCTAATTTCACTGTAGCCGTAGGCGGAAGAGGGGGAAGAGGGAATACTCGATTTGCAACCTCTACTAACAGGGTTCCGATGCTGGCCGAGGAGGGTGAAGAAGGGGAAGAGAAGGAAATAGACCTAGCATTGAAGTTATTAGCGGATGTAGGAATAATGGGAGTACCTAATGCTGGAAAGTCGAGCTTATTAACCATATCTACTGCTGCAACACCAAAAGTAGCTAACTATTCGTTTACCACATTGGAACCTGTGCTGGGAGTTGTACAATCAAGGGATAAGACATTTGTGGCCGTTGATATTCCAGGTTTAATAGAAGGGGCGCATACCGGAAGAGGTTTGGGTATACAGTTCCTACAACATATAGAAAGAACTAAAGTGCTTGTTCATTTACTTGATGGTACCTCAGAGAACCTGAAATCTGAGTGGGAGATGATTAATAAGGAAATAAGATCATATGACAAGATTCTCTCTGATATACCACAGGTAATTGTTATTAATAAGGTTGATATGCCGGAAGTCCGGGAGCGAATAACAGATTTGAGGAATCTCTTTTCAGGATTGGATCTGTTATTCATATCAGCGGTAACTGGAGAAGGCGTTAATTCTTTATGGGATAAGGTAGTTCAAGTTTTGGATGAAACAAAAAATCTAAAGATACAAAAACCAATTATTGAGGATATAGCCATACTCAGGCCCAATTATAAGAGTGAACATAAGGTTTATAAAGAAGGAGAAGTATTTGTAGTAGCTTCTAGCCAAGCGGAAAGAATTGCAGCATTGGTTGATGACAGAAATTGGAAGGCGATGCTGCAGCTCTACAGGAGGTTAGAAAGGCTGGGTATAATAGATTCTCTTAAAATCGCAGGAGTAGAAGAGGGATCTATAGTCAGAATAGGAAAATTAGAGATGGAGTGGCAATAGATTGAAGCTTGGCGTTTTAGGTGGAACATTCGATCCTATACATTTTGGTCATCTCCGCATTGCAGAAGCGGCTAGAAAAATAATTGGTCTAGATAAAGTTGTATTTATTCCAACAGGCATACCTTGGCTAAAAGCAGGAACTAAAATCACAGACGCTAATCACAGGATGGAAATGGTGCGTCTTGCTATAAAACCGAATAAATTTTTCAGTGTTTCCTCAATAGATGTGGATAGACTTGGCAATACATATACTAGAGATACTCTTGTAGAACTAAAAAAGGAGCTGCCAATGTCAACGCAAATTTTCTTTATCATAGGAGGCGATTCATTTAATAGTTTCTCCAAGTGGAAAGAACCTGAAGAAATCCTACGTTTAGCGAATTTAGTTGTAATAAAGCGACCAGGACATTTATGGCAACAATTTAACAAAATCCAGGATAATGTGATATTTGTGGAAGGACCAATCGTAAATATTAGTGGTACTGAGATCAGATCTCGTGCGGCTGATGGGAACTTATTGGAAGAAATGATTCCAAAGAGTGTTGAGGATTACATTTATCAAAATAATCTCTATAGTAACAAGGAGCATTATGGATAAGATAAGTCAAAAACTGCTTCAAATTGCTAGGTCAACAGGAGCACTCCTATTCGGAGAATTCACCTTGGCATCCGGTAAAAAAAGCACCTATTATTTTGATGGTCGACTAGTTACTCTAGATTCTGAGGGATCGTATACTATAGCGTCTAGCCTGTTACCAATATTGAAGGAATGTGGCGCCCAGGCTATTGCTGGACCCACTATGGGCGCCGATCCTATTATTGGCGCAGTTACTATTCTGAGCTATATAAAGGGATATCCTCTAAGGGGTTTAATGGTTCGTAAGGAGCCTAAGGGACACGGCACAAAAAAATATGTAGAAGGGAAAGTCGAGCCAGGCCTTAAGGTAGCAGTAGTTGACGACACGTGCACCACTGCACAAAGTCTTTTTCATGCTATTGATGCCCTTGAGGCTGAAGGATGCCAAGTGGTTAAAGTTATTTCATTTCTTGTCCGTAATCTGTGAGGAAGTATCTCTCTATGGTGATGACATTCAGCAACTGAAGAAAATTATAGATGAACAGCGATATACTACAGGATCAGGAAATGTGATAGAAATGTCTATTATTCATCAATACCTCTCATACCTCAAA
>CAYTFF010000066.1:0-3672 GCA_964437045.1 uncultured Dehalococcoidia bacterium | reverse complement strand
ACGATTTCCATGCTTTACGTGAGGCAGATCAAAATGGGGATATACATTAGAGGATAATACTAATATTTGTTAAACATATTCTGAAGCTTAAAGGGATCGTTAGTTATGCTAAGGCCCAGCATTAATAAGATTCTTGCCTTTTGAGGCGTGAGCGTATCAGCAGCGATAATTCCAGCCTTCCGACGTTTAGTGGTAGCCAATACCCGACCTGACCCAAGACGGGAAGAATGAACCACAGCGACTCCGGCCTTCTGAGCATTAACTAAAGCGTTATGCTGAGATGGTGTGGGATTCCCTGACCCTATGCCGGCAACGATAATCCCTTTACTGCCTTGGTCTACCATATAACTGATTAAATCCCCTCCAGCCCCGGCGTAAGAATAAACAATGTCAACTTTGGGAAGCTCAGTTTGATTAGATAGGTTAAACTCTGTCTGGGAAGTATGTTGTCTGGTAGGAGATCTATAGTAAACTATATGGTGATCTGCATCAGCATATCCCAAGAATCCCAAATCTTGCGATTTGAAAGTCTCAAGGCGATATGTGTTTGTCTTCGAGACATCTCTGGCTGCATTTATTTCCCCATTTAAAACAACTAATACTCCTTTACCTTGAGACTCCTCTGCACTTGCTACAAGGATACAGTCAAGTATATTGACCTGAGCGTCACTACTTATGGAACTTGATGGCCTTAGTGATCCAGTGAGGACAACAGGTCGGGAAGATTTAATAGTTAGGTTAAGAAAATAGGCAGTCTCTTCTATGGTCATGCTGCCATGGGTAATAGCTATACCAGTTAGTGTTGGATCATGTTCGAATAATTCATTAATATGCTTAGCTAAGGTAATCCAATCTGTTGTTGTAAGACTATTGCTAGTAACATTCAAGAAATCTTCTGAACTGATCTCAGCCATATTGTTAATTCCAGGGACTTGATATAGAAGTTGGTCAACATTTAATTTTTTGCCTGTCTCCCCATACTCGGTCATATCTAGATAATCATGACCTACTCCAGCTATTGAGCCTCCGGTTCCAATAATATGAACTCTTGGTAAAGAACTAGACGACATCTTTTTCCCTTCCTATATCAATTTAGTCTTGACACAAATAGTCATGCCTTTTTATATTTGACAAGTATATGTAGGTCGTTAGTACTTTTCAAACTCTTTCTGAAAATTAATGTTGGGTGAATAAATATGAGTAGAGTAGAAGCAACTCTGATATTAGTTAATGGTCAAGTTGTTACCGTAGACAAATACAATAACATTTCTCAAGCTATTGCAGTCATGAACAATCGTATTCTAGCCATAGGAACTACAGAAGAAATGATGGAGCTTAGAGGAGTAAATACCAAGGTAGTGGATGTTAAGGGAAGGAGTATTCTACCGGGTCTAATAGATTCACACGCACACATAGCATCTCAGGGGTTCAGAAAAAATGATGTCGATTGTGGGTACGAAAATGTAAGGTCAATAAATGAAATCAAACAGAAGATAATGGAAGCAGCACAAAAAAAACAACCAGGGCAATGGATACGGGCCTGGGGTTATAATGAGGAGTATTTAACCGAAAAAAGACATCCAACTCGCGATGACTTGGATGAAGCTGCACCTAATAATCCTGTTTACTTGGGCAGAGTTTGCTATCATATTTCAGTACTTAATAGTAAAGGTTTGGAATTGGCTGGAGTGGACAAGCATTTTCAGGATCCAGTGGGCGGGAAATTAGGTAGAACTATAAGCGGAGAACCAAATGGGATACTTTTTGAAGCCGCTTCCCGTGTTGGGAAGCAAGCATCTGTTCCGACAGTTATGGAGTTACGCGCTGCATTGAAGTCTGGAGCAGAAGAATTTCTTCGTTATGGGATAACTTCTGTTCATGATGCTGGTAGTTATGGATCTCAACAACTAAAGATGCTTAAAGAACTAAATCAAATAGGAACAGCTCTACCCCGCGTTTACATGATGGCCTATTCAGCAGTGGATGAGAGAGAGTTTCTGGATAGTTTCACTGAGGCAGGAATATCAACTGGCTTTGGGGATAGATTTCTTCGAATAGGCCCAGTAAAACGTATAACAGATGGAGATGCTACTGCTGCTACTGCTGCTCTCAGGAATGATTATTTAGGTCGAAAAGGAGATAAAGGATTTATTTATACCTCGCCTGCAGAGTTAGGAGAGTTCTTTGTTAGATCAAACAGGCAAGGGTTCCAGCTAACAGCACATGCAGCTGGAGATGCAGCAATAGAGACCGTTTTGCAGGCGATAGCCATGGCAATGGATGACAAATATCACCCTGATCCCAGGCCAAGGATTGAGCATTGTGCAGTACTAGATCCAGGACTGATGGGGCTTATAAAAGAACTTCGAGTAATCCCAGTACCACAGCCAGCAATGTTTTACGACTTTGGAGACATGTTTTTGAGAGAATATGGAGAGGATCGCTGTAGGTATATGTTCCCATGCCATTCCTTGTTGCAGATGGGAATACCTGTGGCTGCAAGTTCAGATGCTCCTGTTACAAGATTAGATCCTATATTTGGAATTTATGAAGCCATAACTAGGATTACGAATAGTGGGGAAATTGTAGGACCCGAAGAGAGAGTTACTTTAGAACAGGCAATAAGAATGTATACCATCAATGGGGCGTATGCCAGTTTTGAAGAAGATGTGAAAGGAAGCTTAGAGGTCGGTAAATTGGCAGATATAGTAGTATTATCTGGCACGATTCTGGGTGAATCAATAGAGAATATCCGGTTCATGCGTTCAGAGATGACGGTTATTGATGGGGAAGTGGTTTATGATTCGGGTGTAATATAAGCTACTTAAGTGCGCTTACATTTCATTGACATTGTAGATAACAATATGGTATAAATCTGGGGTTCGTGCTTTGGATTTTAGTAAGATATTTTGATAGTCCAATAAATAACTGAACTGAGGAGGGAATACCTTCATGAAGTTGAAAAAATTTACAAAATTAATGATACCAGTTATGTTAGCTGTAGGCTTAGTTTTGGCAATGGCGTGCTCAAGTGAGTCTGCGCCAGCTCCAGCACCTCAAGCCCCAGCACCGTATCCAACCGCTGCACCAGCTCCGGCAGCTCCAGCGCCTACAGCGGTCACTTCAGCTCCAGTTGTTCCTGTGGCTGCGCCTGATTTGGGTCCCAAATATGGCGGTTCTCTTCGATGGGCACACCATTTAGATTATGATGTACTAGATCCGGCATATCAGCTTCTAGTACCGTCTCGTAGGGTAATGTATACATTGTATAGTAGTCTGGTTCAAATGATGCCAGATAGTTCAATTGGCCCGGAACTGGCTAGATCCTGGGATGTTTCTGATGATGGCAAGACAATAACCTTTAATCTTGCTAAAGGAGCAACATTCCATGATGGAACTCCAGCTGATGCCAATGCTGTGAAGTATAATTTTGACAGGTTTATGGATCCAGCAGTTGGATCCCCCAGAGGTAAGGACTTAGCCCCTTCCTTAAGTAGGGTTGAGGTAGTGGATAGTACGACTGTTAGGCTAGTGCTTAAAAAGGCATTCCGTCCAATAATGCAACTTTTAACCATAAGGACAGGTCAGATGGCATCTCCGTCTGCTTTGAAGGCGACCAATTCATATGCAGATCGAAATGGAGACTTCGGTAGCCATCCAGTAGGATCAGGC
>CAYTFF010000065.1:6541-6918 GCA_964437045.1 uncultured Dehalococcoidia bacterium | reverse complement strand
GATTCGTTGGCCAAAAATTTCTTTTTCATCCATACTTACTATTTTGGCTTTTATGGCTATACTACGTTTAATAACTTCTTCCGTAATAGTAGGTTCTAATTTAATTATGTCGTGGTAGGATGCTTCAAATTTTTCAACTAAAGTTTTATCCACAATCAACCCATGTTTAATAGCTTCAGCCCAACCGGAAATCAGTTCTCTTGATGGTAAAGTAGATAAAACCTGTACATCAGTTATCACAAATAAAGGTTGATGAAAAGAACCAACAAGATTTTTGCCTTGAGTGAGATTAATCGCGACTTTCCCTCCAATTGACGCGTCCACCATACTTGCTAAACTTGTAGGAACTTGAACAAATGGCATTCCTCTAAGAAAGG
>CAYTFF010000065.1:5155-6484 GCA_964437045.1 uncultured Dehalococcoidia bacterium | reverse complement strand
TCGGCGTTCTGCTTTTAATTCGGCTAACCATTGGTATACGATTGCGGCTGTTTTAACGTTTTTGGTAGGTTCCCCTGGATCAAGGATGAGGATATGAGTTTTAATCCCCACTGATTCCAGGGATAATTGAACCTTTCGGGCAATTCTATGGGTATTACGATCCGTAATTAAGTAACTAATTTTAGTTTCAGATTGTGT
Source organism: uncultured Dehalococcoidia bacterium (assembly GCA_964437045.1). Lineage (GTDB taxonomy): Bacteria > Chloroflexota > Dehalococcoidia > Lucifugimonadales > CAYTFF01 > CAYTFF01. The sequence goes on along the minus strand of CAYTFF010000065.1, from coordinate 6,286 downwards.
TAGAACTTTTGTCCCTATTGAATTGAGAATATTATGTCCGGCATATATAGGACAGATAGATGTAGAGGTTAAAACACTCGCCGTAATATCCTCCGAAACAGTTGGGGTTTTCCCAGTAAAGTCATCTAAAAGTTCAATTGCTCTTATTACTTCAATAGCAGCCTGATTAATTGATATATTATCAACATGAATGGTCCAATCTGCATTGGCGTATTTGGATTCCCTTTGAGACATAATATGATTTATTGACGATTTTGATTGATTACCTTCAATCAGAGGGCGTATCTCTTCCGCAACTCGTTTGCTTTTGGACCTGGCCATTCGTTCATATATCGTTTCTGGTCTAGCCTTTAAATTGATTATCAAACCTGTTTGACGCATAATTTCTATATTTGAATCATCATTAACTAAGCCGCCACCAGTAGCCACGATTTGGTTCGTATTTTTGGAAATTTCGGAGAGCTTAGTGTGTTCCAGTCTTCTAAAATGTTCCTCACCTTGATCTGAAAAGATTTCTGCTATTGCCTTTCCTTCTTCTTTCACAATATCAACATCAATATCTACCAGTGGTCTATTTAGTTGCCTAGACACGACCTTGGAGATGGAAGATTTTCCTGTATATGAGAATCCAGTGATAAAAACATTTAATGCCAAAGTAATTCACCTATATTAACTAAATATCGTTCTCATGAAATAATTGATTTATGAATCCAGCTTGATATGATATATAATTGCCAGATATATCTTTGTCTTCACGATAATTTACATACGATTAAGTGGAAATTGTTTAAGGTTTTCTTTAAATTGTTGGTAGTTGTTCAGAGTTTCTTTAAGACTATCACCACCAAATTTTTCGAGTATTGCATCAGCTAGTACTAATGCTAAACATGCTTCGCCTATAACACATGCGGGTGGAACTTGACATACATCGCTTCGTTCATAATGAGCCTCTACCTTTTCACCCGTATCCATATTTACCGATGGTAATGGTTTACTTAATGTTGAAATAGGATTAATCGCTACATTAATAACGATGTGTTGCCCAGTACTCATACCTCCCTCATTGCCTCCATGTCTATTAGTTAAATGATGAAAGGGCAAATACCCATTGTGATTATATTCAATGACATC
>CAYTFF010000065.1:3649-5145 GCA_964437045.1 uncultured Dehalococcoidia bacterium | reverse complement strand
GTTGATATTCATGAAACTGTAAAATTATTAGACAAACCAGAGTGTAGAATTTTTGAAAAAAGATATGTTCACTACATGTACAAAACTGCTAGTATGCGCTATAAAATTTTCCCAGAACTAGGCAATTTTGAATTACCAAAGCCATCCCCTATTTGAACCCCTTTCACTGCATTAATACTCATCATTATTTGGGCAATACGGGCATCCAATTTTTTATCCCATTGAATATGGCTACCGAGGCCGACAGGGACTCCATCAGCTATAACTTCAAATACACCCCCAGCGGTGTCCCCATTTTTTTTGGTTTCATCAATAAGATTTATCATTTTTTGTTCGGCTTCAGGATCGCCACACCTAACTGGAGAATTTTCAACATACTCCCAATCAACATTTAAACGAATATCGGATGAAATTGCCCCTATAGATATAACATGACTTTTAAGTTGTATCCCGAATTCTTCCAAGAATTTCCTGGCTATCGCACCAGCTGCTACCCGGGCTGCGGTTTCCCTGGCACTAGCTCGCTCTAAGATATTTCTGACATCACTATGACCGTATTTCAATATTCCAGGTTGATCTGCATGTCCAGGTCTAAGCTTAGTAACTCTTTTTATTTCCTCATTTATAGGGTGATTAGCCATTTGCTGAACCCAATTTTGAAAGTCTTTATTTTGTATTTCCAAACCAATTGGGGATCCTAATGTAATCCCATGCCGAACACCAGATAGAATCTTGGCAAAATCTTGTTCTATTTTCATACGCCCACCTCTACCATATCCTTGCTGTCGGCGTTTAAGTTGGGTGGCGATAAATTCTTCAGAAATCGATATGCCAGCTGGTAATCCTTCCAAAATAGCCATCAAGGCTGGTCCATGTGATTCTCCTGAGGTTAAAAACCTTAATTTTTGCATTCCTTTGTTATTCTCCCTGGTTTAATATTTTTACTTTAGTAATCAACCTTGTATCAACGATTTTAATGCTGCCTGATACATAGTTTCAAAAGGAGCTTTTCTTTCTGTCCATAATTCAAAGGCTTTTATTCCTTGATATATCAACATTGGAAGCCCTCCAATAATATTGGCTCCTGATTTTTTTGCTTCTTTTATTAAAGGTGTTTCAATAGGATTATACACTAGGTCATATAGCAAAACATCTTTCGGTATGTTATTAGAAATCAATGGGGTTGAATTTTCCTGGTCAGAATATTTCATTCCCATTGATGTACAATTTACTATTAAATCAACATCCGATACTATCAATGCTAATTCTGAAGCAGTTAAAGATATAGCTTTACAGTTTTGAATATTTGAATCAACTAATTCAATTAAGGTTTGAGCACGAGCAATGGTTCTATTAGCAATTATTAAAGACTCTATTCCCTTTAAGGCTAATGATATGGACACTGCTCTGGCTGCTCCGCCAGCTCCTATTACAAGTACCGATTTGCCTTTGGCAGAAAATCCGTAATCTGTTAGTCCTTTGATGAAACCGTAAGT
>CAYTFF010000065.1:0-3639 GCA_964437045.1 uncultured Dehalococcoidia bacterium | reverse complement strand
CCCCAAAGTTCGCCATTGTTGTTAACTATTGTGTTTACTGCTCCAATTTGTTTTGCATCTTCACTAAGTTTTAATGATGAGCAAACTAATTCTTTAAATGGGATAGTAACGCTAGCTCCCAAATACTCGGGTGATTTCAATTTTTCTAACACTAATCCTATTTCATTGGGATTTGTTTCCCAAGATTCATACAAAATATCCAGATTTAGGAAATCAAAACCAGCTTGTTGGAATATAGGAGATAACGAATGGCTTAGTGGGTAACCAAGTATCACCACTTTTTTAGTCATATAAAATTCCTAAGCGTATTTTTTAAAATCCAAATAAGATTGTAAAATAATTGCTGCTGCTGCTGCATCTACTCTACCTTTGTCTTGAGATGGTTTAACACCGATATCTTGCAACCTACGTTCAGCTTGTTCTGCTGAAAGTCTCTCATCCCATCCCTTTACAGGTATCGAGGTGTGTTCAGTCAAAAAACGTTTGAAATACTCAATTAGTTTGGCTTGTTTACCTTTTGTACCATCTAAACTAATTGGAATTCCTATGATTATTTCTCCAATTTCTTTTTTTATAGCGAGTTCTAACACTGCATCCTTATCTTGATCAATTGATTTTGATTGGATAACAGTGAAAGGTGTGGCAAGGATGCCTTCCGGATCGCTAATCGATACACCTATACGTTTACCACCCATGTCCAAACCCATACTTCTCAGGATTGTTTACTCCAATTTTTCAATAAATCTTCTGCCTTTTTGATTGCCAAATGAATTTTTTCTGAGTTTTTACCTCCAGCCTGGCCCAAATCAGGTCTACCTCCTCCTCCCCCATTCATAACTTTTGCTGCTTGTTGAACAATTTCACCAGAATTAAACCCCTTTTTAACAATTTCCGGACTAGCCATAACAAGTAATACTGGTCTTTCGTTTATAATGCTGCCCAAAATAATAACTCCATTGTTCAAATCATGCCTAAGCCAATCTCCAACCTCTCGAAGAGAATCGGAATTAGAAACTAAAATATTCTCTCGATAATATTTTATTCCATATGTTTCATATTGTTTAAATTGTTGAACTTTAATTTTTAGTAAATCTTTTTCAAGCTGTTCAGCAATTTTTTCGGTTTTAGCTTTTTCTTCAACCAAATTATGCGTACGTCGTTGTATTTCAGAAACAGGGGTCTGGAGGTCTTTGGATAAATTGTCCAATATTTTCAAATTATTAGAAACCATTTCTTCGGCTGCACGACCAGTAATTGCTTCAATTCGCCGTAAACCTGAACCTATACTTGAATCTGATAAAATATAAAATGACCCTATTTCTCCTGTGCGCTCTATATGAGTACCCCCGCAAACCTCATAACTAAACCTTTTCCCATTATTTATCTCTACAACTCTAACTTTATCGCCATATTTGTCCCCAAAAAAGGCTAAGGCTCCATTATCAATTGCATTTCGATAGGTTGTTTCTTTTTTATGTATTAAAACGTTTTCTCTAATTTTTTCATTAACGGTACTTTGAATCTTTATTTTGTCGTCATAAGAAATTGGGCTTACATGAGTAAAATCAAAACGGATCCTATCGGGTGCTACTAATGAGCCACCTTGCCTTACATGATTGCCTAACACACTTCTCAGTGCTGCATGTACTAAATGAGTAGCAGTATGGTTACGGGAGGTATCCTTCCGTCGATTTAGGTCAACTTTGGTATAAATGGTATCTCCAATAGCGATAGATCCTTTTTGCAAATTACCAAAATGTACAATCATACCTGGAATTGGACTTTGCGTGTCAGATATAGTTACACTGCAAGCTTGATTTTCCATTATTCCGACATCACCAACTTGCCCACCACCTTCAGGGTAGAATGTAGTTTCCATAAGAATAATCTCAATATCACACTGTTTAGAAACTTTTGTGACTTGAGATCCTTCAGAAATAAGCCCAACAACTACCGATGAGGTTTCTGTTTTATCATAACCAAGAAACTGAGTTCCTCCTAAGTCCAGTTCTTGATAAATTCGAATTTTAGCAGTTGGCCCCCCAAATTTATTTTTGGACCGGCCTTGATTTTTTTGGGTTTCCATGACTTTTTGGAAGTCATTTAAATCAACTTCGATTCCCTTTTCTTTTGCTATTTCTACAGTTAATTCAGGAGGAAAACCGAACGTATCATAAAGAACAAAGGTTTCGATTCCAGATAATGTTGTTGAAGTTCTTTGGATACCTTTATCGTCATTATTTGGCAAATTTTTATATTTATCGAAAACCGCTTTTCGAAGAGAATCATTTAATTTAAGTTTTAGTTCATTAATCTTTTTTTCAGTTTCTGGCTTTATAGTTCCTATGTTTTTAGATATTTCACCAAGGTAAAAATTTAATGGTATTAATACTTCTTCCAAAAGAGGGATGCCTTCGGATACTGTTTTCTCAAACCTATCACTCTCTAAATCCAAGATTTGTTTAACAAATTTAGAGTGTTCTTTTAATTCTTTGTATTGACTCTCCATCTCGCTTACAACCACATCAGCAACCTCACTTAGGAAATGTTCTTTCAGATTAATCTGGCGTCCATTTCTAATGGCTCGTCTAATCAACCGTCGTAATACATAGCCTCTTCCATCGTTCCCAGGTACAACTCCATCGGCTATAAGAAAGCAGGAACTTCGTGCGTGTTCGGCAACTATTCTAATTGAACGATCTATTTCGTCAGTTTTGGAGTACGTTTGACCAGACAATTCACGAACTTTTGATACTAATGGTATAAAAAGATCTGTTTCATAAATTGAAGGAACACCTTGCAACACAACCGCCGTGCGTTCAAGCCCAATACCAGTATCTATATTAGGATTAGGCAAGTCAGTTAAATTCCCATCTTTATCTTTGTAAAATTGCATAAAGACTAAATTCCACAATTCTATAAAGCGGTTACACCCTTGGCAATTAGGTCCGCAATCTATCTTGGTGCACCCGAATTTAGCACCAAAATCATAATGTAGTTCACTACATGGACCACACGGGCCTTCATCCCCTGCTGGGCCCCACCAATTATCCTCGTTTCCAAATCGGAAAATTTTATTTTTTGGTATTCCAGCATTTATCCAATGGCTTTCAGCGTCAGTATCATCTTTGTATATAGTTACTGCAAATTTTTCTTTTTCGAGTCCTAAAACTTGTGTAACAAATTCTAGAGAGTATGAAATAGCTCCTTCTTTAAAATAATCTCCGACACTAAAATTTCCCAGCATCTCAAAAAAAGTCAAATGACTGGAATCCCCAACTTCTTCAATATCGGTGGCTCTGAAACATTTTTGAGAGGTAGTTAAACGCTTGCTAGGTGGATCTGTCTCTCCAGTGAAGTATGGTTTAAATTGAACCATACCAGCACTAGTTAAGAGCAAAGTAGGATCTCCTGCAGGGATAAGTGAAGAACTTGGTAAAATTAGGTGATCCTTCTTTTCGAAGAATTTCAGGAAATTTTGCCGTATTTGTTCACCTTTCACAATTGAACCTACGAATGTCCCTATGAACCTTTGTTGGAAAATATTTCATATTTTGGAATTTTAGATGAGGCCATTTGGGGTGTCAATGAATCTTAAGACTATATCTCTGCCTTAATATGTTTGTTTTGAATAACAAA
>CAYTFF010000064.1:0-7062 GCA_964437045.1 uncultured Dehalococcoidia bacterium | reverse complement strand
CTGCCAGTGCGGTATATTCTCCAAGACTATGCCCAGCCAGAAATGCTGGTATGATAATATTTTCTTTCCCCACTATGGCTCGCATTGCTTCCAATGTAGCAAGGCTCACAGACATAATCCCTGGTTGGGAGTTTATGGTATCTCTAAGAGATTCCTCTGGTCCGTTAAAGATCAGGTTAGTCAGAGGGAACTCTAAAGCTGTATCAACTTCTTCAAAAACAGCTCTCGCTGCAGCTGAACCGTCAAAAAGTTCCTTACCCATACCAACAAATTGGGATCCTTGTCCAGGGAAGAGAAAGGCTGACTGATTATTTGGTTTGTCTCCCAAAAATACTGTACCCATAATTGACTCTTAATTACTCTATTATACTTGCTCTGTTGTGGGGTCCTCTTGAGATATTACCTCTCGACCGGCATAGTAGCCACAGTTTGCACATACCCTATGGGCAATCTTTGGGCTATTGCATTGGGGGCACAACGAAAGCCCCGAAACCTTCACCTTAATATGATTTCGTCGACCACTTACTCTATATTTAGTATGTTTCTTTTTTGGTAGAGCTCCCAAGTTAATGCTCCTTTTCGAGAATATTATTTTAATCTAATTTAAGGTCTAGTAAAACACCCCAACGAGGGTCTCGTTCGTCTTTTGCACACCTGCATTTACCATACATTAGGTTTGTGCCACACTGAGAGCATATACCCGCGCAATTACTATTACACAAGGGTTTCATAGGGATAGAAATAATTGATTGTTGACGTATATGCTCAGTTAAATTAAGAAGATGGTTTTCATTTATTATAACATTTGGGTCATCTACTTCAGACAAATTGCCTTGCTCTCCTGACTTGATATGTATAGAAGGTAAAAATTCATCCTCGATATCAAATGATACTCTTTCATCGTAGCTAGCAAGACATCTGCTACATGTAGAGGTTATTGTTGACTCCATATTTCCGAATACTAACACACCTCTATTTGTGCGCATTAAGGACAGCACTCCGTCTATGTTGTGAATACGGTCCTCTTTTAGGCTACCAGAGGGCGTTTCTTCATTAAGTTTATACTTTCTATTAGAGCCTACTGGCTCCTTTAGCAATTCTGATACATTGAACTCAATCATTACAGAGGCTTCCATAAATTAGGGATGAACCTCCATTGTATGTATATAGGTGTGAAGGTGTCAAGTAAAATTAGATGATTGATCCTAATATATATAGAACCAAATAAAGGTCATTATATAATCCCTAAATAGCCATATCTCTTAAGATATTTCTTGATATCACTAGCTTTTGTATTTCTGTTGTCCCCTCATAAATTTGGGTTATTTTGGCATCTCTATACAGTCGTTCAACTAAGGTGGGTTTAAAGTATCCAGACCCACCATGAATTTGCATAGCTTTATCTACTGCTTTGACGGCAATTTCAGATCCGAATAATTTTGCCATAGAGGCTTCAGTAGCAAAAGGAAATCGATTGTCATTTAATTCAGCTGAATAATAAGTTAATAATCGAGCTGCTTGAATCTCGGTTGCCATTTCTGCGATCATCCATCTAATTGCCTGGAAATTTGAAAGATTTTGTCCGAATGCCTCTCTTTGTTGTGCATATTTAACAGCTGCTTCAAATGCTGCTTGGGCTATCCCAACCCCCTGTGCTCCTATCATAATTCTGCTTACATCAAGGATTTGCATTGCGTTTTTAAATCCTTCCCGCTCCTTACCTATCAAATTCTCTTGTGGGACTTCACAGTTTTCTAAAATAATTTCGGCAGTAGATGAAGCCCTAATGCCCATTTTCCCGGTTTGCTTACTTACTGTTACTCCAGGTGTTTCTTTATCTACAATAAAAGCGCTAATGCCTTTAGCTCTAAGTGACGTATCATGTGAGGCGAATATTATTAAGACCTGGGCAATATCGCCATTGGTAATAAACCCTTTTGCACCGTTTATTATATAGTTGTTATCTTGTTTAACTACAACTGTTTTCATACCTGCTACATCACTTCCTCCTCCGGATTCAGTTAATCCAAAGGCTCCAATCTTTTTCCCAGAAACCAACTCAGGTAAATACCGATCCTTTTGGGATTCAGTTCCCAATGTATTTATAGTTTGAGTTGCTAGTGAAAGATGCGCCCCAACTATACTACTAGTGGCAGCACATCCTTTTGCTATTTCTTCGATTGCTATAGCAACTTGTCTTGTTGTTCCAACAGTTCCACCATATTTAGAATCAATCCCTAATCCAAACATTCCAAGAGATGCAAGACCGCTAATATTGTCCCATTGAAATTCTTCTGCATCATCATATTGTGGTTCCTTAATGGCCAATTCTTTTTGAGCAAATGAGCGCATTGTATTTTGGAGCAGTTTCTCCTCTTCAGTTAACAGCAAACTAGACATTTCCCACCTTCATTATGTTGTATATTCATGGCAGTCTAATCTGCTCATAGTACTGGTGTCAATTTGCTTGACACTCTTACTGCCCAACCATAGAATGAAATTAAGTTCTATTAGGCAGGCGTAAATGACTCAACGTGTAGTGTCTGGTAAGGTTCAAGAAGATGATTTTTCATTAGATAAAAGTCTTAGGCCTAAACGATTAAACGAATATTTAGGTCAAGATAAGGTCAAAGATAGTCTTAAAATAGCCATTACCGCAGCTCAGCAGCGTTCCGAATCTCTAGATCATGTTCTTTTGTATGGACCTCCAGGATTAGGTAAAACAACATTAGCTGGAGTTATAGCCAATGAGATGGGTGTTAAGATAAAGGTTACCTCAGGTCCGGCAATAGAGAGCCCTGGTGATATAGTTTCAATTCTTACTGGCTTGCAAGCTAATGACATACTATTCATTGATGAAGTTCATAGGTTAAGTCGTGTTGTAGAAGAGGTTCTTTATCCTGCCATGGAAGACTATTATGTTTCTTGGGTTATAGATAAGGGCCTTAAAGCTCGTAATATCAATTTACCATTAGCCCCATTTACATTGATAGGTGCAACGACAAGATACGCCATGGTTAGTGCCCCATTGCGGGATCGTTTTGGGTTGGTTAATAGGTTAGATTTTTATGATCAAACAGCTATGGAGTCCATTCTTTCCCGTTCTGCCAGGATTCTGAAAATAGAAGCTGATGGTGGTGGATTAACAGAGTTAGCTAGTCGATCTAGAGGAACTCCTCGTGTAGCTAATCGACTTCTTAGACGTGTAAGAGATTATGCTCAGGTAATTGCTAACAATACAATCACTAAGAAAGTCGCCTTAAATGCTCTTGAGAAATTAGAAGTTGATCATCTTGGTTTGGATGAAGTAGATCATAAAATATTGAAAACTCTCGTAGAAAAATTTAATGGTGGCCCCGTTGGATTAGATACGTTAGCTGCCTCTATAAGTGAAGAGTCTGATACGATAATGGAGGTATATGAACCATACCTTTTGCAACTAGGATTCATAGATCGCACTCCTAGAGGTAGGTTGGCAACTATTCGTGCTTATGAACACTTAGGGATTGAGTATAGCCCAGTATCTAGACCTCCTCAAGCCAAACTCTGGTAAAAAATAATCACTAAGATACGATTGAGGTTTTACAATTAATAGTGCAGCCGTTAGATTCCTTAAAAGAGAGTAGCCAACTCCATGTTTTTGTTCACGGTAGAGTACAAGGGGTTTTTTTCCGTAAATTTGTGTATGGTAAAGCTAACGAACTTGGCTTAACTGGGTGGGTTCGTAATCTTTCTAATGGGGTAACTATTGAGATTGTCGCACAAGGGCAGAAGTACTCTTTACAGTCATTAATAAAATCATTACATGCTGGTCCTTCAGGTTCATATGTTGAGAGAGTTGAAGTTAGATGGGAGAATCCAGGCAGTTCTCAACTTGTATTCAGAATTAGGTAGTAGTATTAAGACTTTTCAGTCTGCCATACGAAGGCTAGTGGAAAATTAAGAATAGTCACGCCACAATATATTTGTTTGTTGAGTGCGAGGGTCATAATTATAGTCTTTGATATTGAACTACTAGGAAATATTGATCCTAGTTGAAGTGGATGTTTCAAATAGTCTTATTTCATAATTTATAGCTCATGATGTTAAGTTAAATATGCTTTGTTAATTACCTTCCAATATAGTGAAATTCATATTATAGAGGTGTGAATATAAGCCATTTTGGTCTATCAAATGTTGATGTGAGCCAATCTCTTTTATTTGACCTTGGTCAATAACGATAATCTTGTCGGCACCGCGTATAGTAGATAATCTATGGGCAATTATAATAGCTGTCCTATTTTTTAAAATCGTCTTAAGCGCTTTTTGAATTAGTACTTCAGTGTGGCTATCAATATTAGCAGTAGCCTCGTCTAGTATAAGAATCTTTGGGTCAGCAACTATTGCTCTGGCAAAGCTAAGTAGTTGGCGTTGACCCATACTAAGATTCCCACCTCTTTCTTCAAGAAATGTTTCGTAGCCATTCTCTAATTTTGTGATGAACTCGTGTGCATTAACTAGCTTAGATGCAGTTATAACATCTTCCATTGAACTGTCTACTCGGTTATATTTGATATTATCTGCAATGGTCCCGGAGAAAAGGAATGGTTCCTGAAGAACCATACTCATTTGACTAGATATTGACCTGCGCTTGACGTTTCTGATATCAATATCGTCAATTAGAATACTACCCTGGTTAACTTCATAAAATCTTGAAATAAGTGAAACTATAGAAGTTTTCCCTGCTCCTGTTGGGCCAACCAAGGCTACTGTTTCCCCAACTTTAATCTCCAAGTTAATATTTTTCAGGACTTTTAACTTAGGTGTATAACCAAAATAAACATCCTGAAACTTTATATTTCCTTTAATTGGGGGCATTTCTTGAGCATCTTTGGAGTCAATAATATCAGGCTTAACAGAAAGTAAATCAAAGATTCTAAGACCTGAAGTCATCGCTCTTTGAAACATAGTATATTGAATCGTTAGGTTACGAATGGGATCAAAGAATCGTTGAATATATAGTACGTAAGCAACAAGAGCACCGATTGCTAGAGTGTTTGTTAGTACCATATGACCACCAAATATCACGACTAATCCTATTGCAACACCAGTAAGAGTATCCACCACTGGGAGTAAACCAGCAGCCAGACGACTAGCTTGTAAATTGGCATTTAAATGTTCCCTGTTTTTCTCATCAAATAGATGTAAATTTGTATCTTCTCTGTTCATACTTTGAACCACGCGAACCCCGGCCATGTTTTCTTGAAGAGCACCATTCACTATAGAAATTGCCCTTCTAACTCTCATAAATGCTGACCTGGCATAACGCTGCCAAATGGCCATAATAATTATTAGAACTGGCATTACAGTTATAGTGATCAATCCTAAGGTTAAATCCATCACCAGTAATGCAATAATTATCCCCCCTAGGCTTAAGACATCCCCCATAGTTTGGATAGCCATAGACAGAAATTCGTTAAGCTGATTTACGTCATTTTGTACCCGAGACATAATTCGTCCAACTTCACTTTTATCGTAAAATGATATGGACAGTTTTTGGAGATGGTCAAACATATGGCGTCTTAGTTCGTATAATACGCCTTGGCTGACTTTAGCCATAGAAATTTGTTGAACATAATTAGATAACCAGTTAATTGTCGCTGTTATAGCAAGTGCTATAGTTAACACATTGAGGCCTTTTAAGTTTCGTTCTTGAACAAATTGATCTATTCCAAGAGCAATAATCCAAGGTATTGCTACTAAACTAGCGGTGTATATAACAGTAGAAACGATAGCTATAAGGGCTTGTGTTCTGAATGGTCCAACATATTTAAGGAGATTGGTAACGACTTTATGATTATATGCACTACCTAATAGTTCATCATCGTCATCTCCAGCCATACTACGGCCTATCCAGCCTGTTCCGCCAAACATCATATAGTTTTATTTCCTCTCTTTAGACAAACAATGTGTTGGGTCTAAACTTCTGTCTGTGGTTTTAGTTGCAGTTCATATATCTCGAGGTATTTTCCTCTTTTTGCAAGTAATTCCGTGTGAGTACCATGCTCTATAATTTTCCCATTATCCAGTACAAGAATAATATCGGCTTTGTGTACCGTACTTAACCTATGTGCTATTACAAATGTAGTTCTATTCTCAACTAAATCATTTATTGCCATTCTTATCAAATGTTCAGTTTGAGAATCTACACTAGATGTGGAATCATCAAGTACAAGTACAGGAGGATTCAATAGTAAAGTTCTTGCTATTGCTAGTCTCTGTCTTTGACCTCCAGAAATGGTAAAACCTCTTTCACCAACCCATGTGTCATATCCTTGTGGAAGACTTTTGATAAAATCATGCATTTGGGCTACCTTGGCAGCTTCAATAATTTCCTGGTCAGAAGCATTAGAAGATCCGTAAGCAATATTGTCCTTCATAGTAGCTGTGAATAAGAATACGTCTTGCATAACTATACCTACATTCTTACGGAGTGATGATAATGTGACGTCTCGAATTTCTATATCGTCTATGAAAATATTTCCCTGACTTATTTCGTAAAACCTTGGAAGAAGATGAGCAACGGTTGTTTTCCCACTTCCTGGTGCCCCAAGCAAAGCTACCATTTGTCCTGCTTTAACTTGAAAATTTATGTTACTAATAGCAGGAGACATGGGATTATAACTGAATGATACATCTTTAAAAATAACATCCCCTTTAGTTCTTGGCATATCAATGGCCTGTGGTTTTTCTTGAACTGGCGATTCGCTATCAATTATTTCAAATATTCGTTCTCCGGAAGAGACTGCTCTGGAAAATGAATTTATAAGCCATCCCGACATTCTTACAGGCATTTGGAGCATGGCCATAAAGAATATAAAACTACTTAATTCCCCAGTAGTTATGCTGCCGTTAACAACTTGGTTCCCCCCATACCACAATATGAGGCATACTACCAATGTGAAAACAAAAACCACTACGGGTCCACTTCGTGCATGAAGTTTATTTGCCTCGAGACTCTCATAGGCAACTAGCCATGCTTTATTGTTAAATTTAAGTTGTTCGTAATCCTCAGCTCCAAAA
>CAYTFF010000063.1:6791-7189 GCA_964437045.1 uncultured Dehalococcoidia bacterium | reverse complement strand
GTTACTAATATATGGAACAATGGATAGTATCAATACCAATATCTTGAACCAATATAAGCATGCCAACCAAAAAATCACACACCGTATTAAGGAAATTGGGCCAGTCAAAAATGAAGATCTACCAAAATGGTTATCATCTGGTGATATTTTCCTTCATCCACGTGCTGGCGATAGTTGTCCGAATGTTGTGGTAGAAGCACTTTCATGTGGATTACCAGTTGTTTGTCCTAAATGGGGTGGAACTTCTGAGTTGATAGGAGATGGGGGTATTAGTATAGATGTTGATAATTGGGATTATTCAAATATATTTATAGAAAAAATGTCTATAGCAGTACAGACAATTATTGAAAATCTATCCCAATTCAAAACTAACGCTCGAAATCTCGCAATTAATAATT
>CAYTFF010000063.1:0-6781 GCA_964437045.1 uncultured Dehalococcoidia bacterium | reverse complement strand
TATTTTTTTGTGAATAACCTAAAAATAATTTACTATTCAAATATATTTGTAGAAAAAATGGCCGATGCAGTAATAACTATCATTGAAAACATAGGCCAGTACAAGGAAAACGCTAGAAACCAGGCAATTAAAAATTTAAGCCTTCGCTTAATGACTCAACATTATCTAGATGCTTTATTCCCGAAATTAATTTAATCCAATGAAATATTTCGACATCAAAGACAAAATATCTTCATTAAATGTTTCACTTCCATCCAAAAAATCCTTTTGGGATATAGGTAATTTAACAGCCTTGAGAGATAGAGAAGATGGAAGCTATTACCAAGGTAACTTTGAAAGAGGCCTACTTTTATATAGTCTAGTAGCCACCTATCGTCCAAAAATAGTTATTGAATTTGGTACCGGACGAGGCTATGGAGCAATTTGTATGAGCAGATCTTTAGTTGAAAATAACATTGATGGGGTTATCTACACAATCGACAGTAAGGGATATAGAGAAAAACAGAGGTGGGCACTAGATACAGGAGAAGGTCCATCAACTAAGTTTCTTTCAATTGCAGATATATGGCCAAATTATTTTCCTGACAAATGGTTAAGTCGCATAAATATCCTACATGGTAATTCCGTTGAAATAATGAAAAACTGGGGTTCATTTGGTATTCCTAAAGCTGACTTTGCTTTCATAGATGGGGGACATGATTTTTTTACGGTAAAACACGACTTTTATAGTTTCTTAAATGTGACAAATCCCGATTTCACACTGCTCTTTGATGACTATGCGAGGAAACCAGGGTTTGGAGTATGTCAATTAATTGATGACGAAATTGAAGCTGTCTTTAATACAGAACTTATTTGGTCAGATAGAAGATGGTATGGTTCACAATTTGAGAACTCTTCTAAACCTGATTATGGAATGGTTTTTATAGACACGCAAAATATAAAATATTCATGGGAAAAAATTTTCCATGATAAAAGGGTTTCTAAATTTCTAAGAGCTTATAGAAGACAATTAATTATCGCTAATTGTTTGGCTTCAGTAAGAAAGCCTATTGGCCAAATATTAAGATTTTTGAGAATTCGTTAAACTTAAATGGGACGTCCTCGAATAGCATATATCCTGTTTGATTTCCACTTAAGTGGAATGTCCAGTTGGATTTATAGATTAGCTTCTCAACTAAAAAATGATTTCGATTTCCATTTTTTGGCAACTAGAGTTCCTCAAATAACCAACAGATTCCATTCTATTGGCAACGCCAAATACATTGGACCTAAGCCCTTTGATCTAATAAAATATCTAACCAAAAACTCGATTGATATTGTTCAATATGCTAACGGCAGAATTCATGGTGAATGTGCTATGGCTGCGAGGGTACCTGTAGTAATCGAGAGGACAGATGGACTTAGAAGTGGCAGCGCTCTTGAATCTAAGAGTGGATTGGACGCTGTGATCGCTTCTACTAAAGGAACTGCTTCTTTGATTCAAAAAATAATACCCCCTGAAAAAATACACCTTATTAATAATGGCATTGACACCAATTACCTAGAAGACATTAAACCTGACCGATTAAACTTTGATAATAACAAATTGATAATTGGAAGGGCATCTAGAATCACCCGTGGTAAAAGAATTGATTTATTAATATCTGCAATTGAAAAACTAGAGAAAAAGTACCCTGAAATTCGTCTAATTGTTGTAGGTGGTGACTCCAAAGTGCCCGGTAGTGAGAAGGTAATAAAAAACCTTAAGGCCATGGCAGCACATTTAAATGATAAGGTAGTTTTCACAGGATCAGTGGAAGATCCTTTGCAGCTAATAAAAGGATTTGATATAGGCACTTGTGTGTCTGAAGCCGATAATGAGGGTATCCCTAACTCATTAATAGAGTCTATGGCTTTGAGTCAACCAGTTGTTACAACAAATACAGGAGATGTAAGGGAATTGATACAAAATGGATATAATGGATATGTAGTTCCTCATAATAAAGATGAAATTGCTAAGGCGTTAGAAACATTTATTACTAACTCCGTTCTCAGAAGAAAAATGGGAACTGCCGCTAAAGAAACCATAAAAAATAAATTCTCAATTGAAACTCAAGCAATTAAATACAAAGACTTATATCTCAATTTACTAGAATCTAAACTATCTATTATTTCAATTTACAGACGTTCCATAAACTACTTATTTAAATTATTTTATAGAAAATTCTTTGTTAACTAAATCAATGCCAAGAAATTGAATTTATATTATATATACAAACGAAATGTTAATATTTATGCACACCAAGAAATCAGAATATGATACGTGATGTATTATCAAGAAAATAGATTCCACTATTTGAGAATAATATAGAAAAGATGGGTAGCCCAAAAATTAGCGTAGTAATGAGTGTATACAATGCTGCTCAATATTTAAGAGAAGCAATCGACAGCATTCTTACACAAACTTTACCAGCTTTCGAGTTCATTATTATCAACGATGGTTCTAAAGATTCTTCAAGAGACATAATTAAATCTTATAAGGATCCTCGGATCAGATTCCTAGAAAATCAGGCGAATACTGGTTTACCTAAATCCCTTAACAAAGGTATCAAAATAGCTAAAGGTGATTACATAGCACGGCAGGATGCAGACGACATATCTACATCTAGCCGTCTTAGATACCAATGTGATTACCTGGACAATAATCCGGGAATTGCCTTAGTGGGATCTTGGTGGGAATATATAGACTTAGACAGTGATACTTTCCAAATTGCTAAAATTGCAAACAATAACCATATAATAAAGAAATTACTGATAGAAAATAATATTAAATTTCCTCATGGTTCAGTAATGTTAAGAAAATCTTCGTTTGACGAAATAGGTGGTTACGACGAAAGATTTCATTTTACACAAGATTTAGACTTATGGCTTAGAATGTCTAAAATATTTGATTTCGCCTCTATTGAATTACCTTTATATAAATGGAGGGTATCTCCTATATTAAACACTGATAAAATTCAAGCACAGAAACAGTACCGTCATTTTGCTTACAAGAAGTTTTTTACTGGTGAAAATGTAAAAATACCGAAGATTAACCATACATTCAACCAATTTTCAGATCCAAATAATGTTTTGACCACTGATTATTCCTACCAGATAGGCATACGAGCAATAAGCAATGGATATTGGAGAATTACAATCAAATATTGGCTCCGATTTTGGTCTGTTAAGACAATTTGGCCATCAGTCAAGTTTTCGTTAAGGATTCTAGGATTAAGCCTAAAATTGTTGTCGCAAAAAATCATGCGGATAAGTGGATAAGTGGATAAGTTTTTGTACCATAAATTCATACGAGGTTTGGCACGAACAAAATTGATGCTAACTTCTGGATCAAAATATGCCATTTTAAATTATCACTCCATAGGAGATGATCTTCTTTCAGTCCCGTCATCAGTATTTGAGTCGACTATTAAAACTCTATCTGAAAATGGTTATATAGGAATATCAATAGGTGATCTTACCAAATTCTATGATAACCCTAATAATAGAGAAGGAAAATTAATTGTTATCACCTTTGATGACTGTTTCGAGTCAGCCTTTACAAAGGGTGTTCCAATATTACAAAATTATGGGTTCTCAGCAACTTTCTATGTCTCAACCGGATATATAGGTAAAATCGACAGTAGGAGAGATAAAGGTATTTTAATCGAACGAGGCTATATAAAATGGGAACAAATTAAAGAATTATTGAGAAATGATTTTGAAATCGGTGCCCATACTAATACACATCCAAATCTAACTGATATATCGCTTCAGGAAGCAAAAACTGAAATTCAAAAATCGAAGGAAATTTTACAAGATTACTTAGGTATTGAAATTAATAGTTTCGCATATCCTCGTGGCAAACATAATAAAAGGATAGTTGAAATAGTAAAAGAATCTGGGTTTTCTTCAGCTACCTCAACTATACCTGGAATAAATACTAATAAAACAAATACCTATAAATTAAAAAGGTATGGAGGAGGCATACCTACACAAGGACTTACTCTATTGGATTTGGCAAGTGGAATCCTTGATAATGAATTATTTTTCAGTCGATTTAACCCACTTCAACTGATTAAAAATTTAAACCTACCTTTAAATTAACAAAACCTACCCATGCTTAAAATGATACGGAAAATTTCTTATCGGATTTATATCTCATTGAACAATCTTAAATTGGTTTTACCCAATTTATTAATACTAATGCGAGCCTCAATATTAATAATATCTGAGTCCTTTAAACGACCAAAATATCAACTATTTAAGATTCATTCACTTCCAGATCAAATTAAATCACAACCATATGAAGGATCCTCCCCTATTCGTTTATATATGGATATTGCAGTGAAAACGCTTTTTGAGCAATTTTGCACCGATAAGAATGCAAATATTCTAGAAGTAGGTTGTGGGCGTGGTGCCTATAGCCAAGAACTAATAAAAATACCTGTATCTGGTAAATATACTGGAATAGATCTTAATCATAATCCAGAATGGAATCTGTTTAGAGGTAAAAAAAAGAATCTCCATATAGAATTTGCTCCAATATCAATAAAAGAAATAAATGAACTAGGGAATACATTTAATTTCTCATTCTCTTTAGCAACCCTACATTATCTAGAAAATGATGTAGATGACTTAAAATCCATATTAGCTTCTATGGATAAAAACAGCTTTAGTATACATTGCATACCCAGTTTATGGTCACATTTCCTTTATATACGTCAAGGTGTAAGACGCTATTCAGCAAAATCAGCGACTAATACCTTTACAAAAGCTGGATTTGAGGTAGTTGATGTTAAAAAACTATGTGGGGTATTCTCATTTTTACTGCACATTACATGGATAACACTGTTAGAAAGCAATTTAAAATTGAACTTTATGAGGAAAAATCCGCAGCTACTTAGAATTTACAGCTGGATGCTGACAATATGTTTAAAACTAGACAAATGGTCTCCATGGATGGAAGCTGGCTATATAGTGATCGCAAAAACGCCATGAACTCTCCCCTCGTAAGTATTATTGTAACTACGTTTAACTCTAAAAAGTGGTTAAAGGAATCCCTTGACAGTGCTTTAGCTCAAACCTATTTGAATCTAGAAATCATACTAATTGATGATGGATCAACAGATGATACAGGCAATTGGGTGAAGAAACATTATCCTAATAATATTAATTATATTTATAAACAAAATGGAGGGTTAGCATCAGCGAGGAATTTAGGAATAACTAAAGCTCAAGGACAATATATTCAATTTCTTGACGCAGACGATATTATTCTTCCTGATAAAATATCCAGGCAAGTTGTTTGGATGGAAAGTAATTTAGGGTACACCGTGGTTTATTCTGATTCTTTTTGTTTTTACGATGGGTATCCAGATGAAACCTTCGATTGGTGGGGGAAAGCTCTTTATAGGTCAGGTGATGTTTTTGAAAGCATGCTTGACAGCGGATATATTTTATCCCATGCAACATTAACCCGTAGCGCAAGCTTCGGAAATATTAAATTTAACGAAAATCTTAAACGCTGTATTGACTGGGATTTTTGGCTTAACTTGTCCAAATCAGGGGCGCAATTCTATCATCTCCCTGGTGCCCCTACATGCCTATACAGAATTAGAGAAGGCTCAATGTCATCTGATCAAATTGCCCACACATTATCAGGAATTCAAGTTCTTACAACCATATCTGAAAATCTAAATAAGTCTAGAAAAGAACAGGGTAAAATTGTTGCCGCATTGGGACAATGGGAATTCTCACATGGAAGAGCTTTAATTCAAAATGGTCAATTAATTCGTGGATGGATTCTTCTATTAAAATCCCTTGTAAAAGATCGGCGCAATATCAAATATAAGCTAAGCTATATTTCCTTAGTCCCTATAATTGGGCATAAACTTACTATTCAACTTCAAGCAAAAGCCAAAATATTCCTAGGGAAATTGCTGGTTATTTAAACAATATGTGTGGAATAAGTGGAATATATGGAAAAACTACCCAAGACATCATATCCAATATGATGGACTCTATAAACCACCGCGGACCAGACGGTCATGGCCTATATAAAGATACCGAAAATAATGTGGCTCTCGGGCATTGTCGCTTAGCGGTAATTGATCTTTCCAAAACTGGTAAGCAGCCAATGTCATATGCCAATCGCAGGTATTGGATTACTTATAATGGAGAAATATACAACTACCTTGAAATTAAAAAGGAATTAAAAAATAGCGGTTACCAATTTATGTCTAGTAGTGACACAGAGGTTATATTAGCCTTATATGACAAATATGGTGAGAAATGTTTACGATATTTAAGAGGAATGTTTTCCTTTATTATCTGGGACCAGCAAGAAAAGAAGTTATTTGTGGCCAGAGACCGTTTTGGGATAAAGCCATTATATTGGACAAAAGTAACAAATTCTTTTCTTTTCTCTTCAGAACTAGAAGGATTACTTGCTAGTAATATAGTTCCCAGAAGATTAGACCCAACTGCTCTTTCATTTTATTTTTCCACAGGATCTATCCCTGCTACATACACTATCCTGTCGAATGTTAATTCGCTTCTTCCTGGGCACTTTATGGTAATTCAACATGGCAAACATAGTATTACCCAATATTGGGATCTTCCTTACCAATCTATTGAACATACCAATTCATCAAATTTGAATGCAGTAGAAATTGAATTAGAATTACGAAAACAGTTAGAGGAATCAATCAAGCTTCATATGATATCTGATGTACCTATCGGAGCATTTCTAAGTGGAGGT
>CAYTFF010000062.1:4404-7233 GCA_964437045.1 uncultured Dehalococcoidia bacterium | reverse complement strand
GCAGCAAACATTGTTGAAAAGTTTGTTGGATTCTGAAAGGTTCTTCTCTTCTCAGTAATCCATTATCAACAAAAATACATGTCAATTGATCTCCTACCGCTTTATGAACCAAAGCGGCAGTAACGGCGGAATCAACTCCTCCAGAAAGAGCGCAAATAACTTTACCACCTTTTACCTGTTTCTTAATTAGATCTATGCTTTGAGCAACAAAATTTTTCGGCGTCCATAATTTTCGACAACCGCAAATCCGGTATAAAAAATTCTCTAATATTTCCTTCCCTTCGGGAGTATGAACTACTTCTGGATGAAATTGGATCCCAAAGACGCGGTTATTACTCATAGCTGCTATAGGCGAATTATCAGTATAAGCTACGCTTGAAAATCCTGGTGGCATATCTACTATTCGATCTCCATGACTCATCCATACGGGGATGGTAGTAGGGAGCCCATAAAATAATGGGGATGTTTCATCGTTTTTGTGTAAAATCGAATGCCCATATTCACGCTGTACGCTAGAGTCAACTTTTCCTCCTAATTGATGGGCTATTACTTGCATTCCGTAACATATACCTAGTATTGGGAGTTGACTTTCATAAATCCATGAAGGAGCAAGGGGAGCGAATTTATCATAAACACTGGCTGGCCCACCTGATAAAATTATTCCACGAGGATTTAAATTAGATATCTCGTTCCATGAGGTAGTATGGCTAACAATCTCACAGTAGACGTTTAATTCTCGAACCCTTCGGCCAATAAGATGACTATATTGGGAACCAAAGTCTACTATAAGTATAGTCTCTGGACTGACTTGAGGCCGAGTTTCTGACGCAGGAGCCTGACCAGATTTTTCCTTGGCTATTTCTAGGTATGCAGAAACTTCCGCATCGCCACTAGCTGTTAGCCTCCGGGGCACTTTATCTTGAAATTGGTCAGTAGATTTCATCGGTAAACTTTCGCCAAAGATATCACCTGTGGTATACTGAGTCAAGCTACAATTTGTCCAAAAATACCTCTTAGCTATTTAATGATACTACCTAACCAAAAAGATATTAAGGAAGCTGTTCGTGCCCTTCGTTTAGGCCAAATAGTAGCCTTTCCAACCGACACCGTCTATGGGTTAGCCGTTAATCCGTTCATTAAAAAGGGTGTCGATAAAATATTCCAAATCAAAGGGAGATCAACTAACATTGCGTTACCTCTCTTATTAGCTAATATAGAGGATATTCAAATTTACGCTTCTAATATTTCAAATGATGTATGGAAGTTAGTGGAACGATTTTTACCTGGAGGCTTAACGATAGTACTTCCTAAATCAGAAAATTCCCCTAGCCATATTTGTGGCAACAGAAAAAATATAGCTTTACGTGTTCCAGATCACCCTGTTCCAAGATTACTTGCTTCTGAATTATCCCTTCCAATCACTGGTACGAGTGCTAACCTCACAGGTCAGCCTGCTTGTATAAGCGCTGATTGTGTTAAGAATCAATTTAAAACTTTAGTTAATGTAGTTATAGATGGTGGTACTATAAGAGGAACAAAATCATCTACTGTAATTGACGCATCAAATGATTCAATAAAGTTAATTCGAGAAGGTACAATCGGAAAAAATGCTATAGAGGAAGTTATTGGGTATAAATTAGAATCTATATAAATGTGAACGGATTACAATGGATTTATTCATTAAAAACAGCCAAATTGAAACACTACTTTCCAATATTTTAAGAGGACAGAATCTTAACTTATATAAAATGATGTCCTACCAAATGGGTTGGGCAGAAAATGAAACTGAAAATCTTTTAAATAATCCACCGAAAAGGATATTCGCATCTTTATGCCTGGAGACCAACAAAGCTTTGGGAGGTAATATAAAATTCGGATACCCAGCAGCAGTTTCCGTTGAATTATTATATAACTATTACCTTATACACAAAGACCTTCAAGAAGGTATTCCCCAAAGAAACAACAGGGATACAGCTTGGTGGATATGGGGACCAGCTCAAGCTATAAATATAGGTGATGGAATGCATTCCCTAGCTCGAAAGGCTTTATTTGAGTTAATCGACCAAGGGGTAAATGCCAAAAATGTATTTGAAGCCCTGCGAATTTTTGAAGATACCGGGCTTAAAATGTGTGAAGGACAATTCCAAGATATAGATTTCCAAGAATCTGTAATGATTTCACCGGATAAATATTTAAGTATGATTGGGAATAGGACGGCTTCATTATTTTCATGTTCTTTTGCATTAGGAGCTTCAACCGCATTACTTCCAACAGAACAAATTAATAGTATTGGGTTATTCGGGCATAATGTAGGGATGAATTTTCAGATACAGGAAGACTCTAATTCAATATGGGGTAATGAAGCTCAAAAAACATTTTTACAACATAAGATATTGAACAAGAAAAAAATTTTACCAGTAGTACTTGCTTTATCTAAAGGGTCTATTAGTATTAAAAGGAGATTAGGCGAAATATATTTCAAAAGAGTTCTGGAAAAAAGCGACCTGACGGTACTTTCGGCAATACTTGATGAATTAAACATTCGCAAAGACTGCGAAAATCTTTCAAAGAATTATTTTATAAAATCGATGGATATTTTGAAAGATATTGGGTTACCCAAGAATCAATATGAAATATTGGCTAATATGACCAAAATAATAGCATCAGGCAACGAAACAATTTTAAGTTAATGAATGAATTAATTAGTGCAGATTTAAATGAATAAAAAAACAGTGCGTGAAATAGATGTCACCAACAAAACTGTTTTAGTTAGGGCCGATTTTAATGTCCCTATGGATAAAAATACTGGTCGAATTCTTGATAACGGAA
>CAYTFF010000062.1:3122-4394 GCA_964437045.1 uncultured Dehalococcoidia bacterium | reverse complement strand
ACGGAAGAATTGTAGCCACTGTATCAACGATTAATTACTTATGCCAACATAATGCAAAAGTAGTTTTATGTTCACACCTTGGGCGACCATATGGAATGGTAGAAGACACTCTTAGAATGTCACCAATCGCTTTTGAATTAAATAAACTTATGGGAAAACAGGTGATATATTTGAAAGATTGTATTGGTCAAGAAGTTGAAAACGCTATAGCACGGCTTAATCCCGGAGAAATTATTCTCTTGGAAAATCTACGATTTCATGCTGAAGAGGAAGAAAATGACCAAATCTTTTCTAGAACATTAGCCTCGTACGCAGATATTTTTGTTAATGATGCTTTTGGGGCAGCTCATAGGGCACATGCCTCAATCACCGGGATTCCTAACTATTTACCAGCTGTATCCGGATTTCTTATGGAAAACGAGATAAATAACTTAGGGAAAGTATTAGATAGTAAAGCTTATCCATTAGCCTCGATATCTGGAGGAGCCAAAATTACCGACAAAATGGCTGCTTTAAAAAATATTGTCGAAAAAGTATCGGTCCTTTTAATAGGGGGAGGAATGGCTGCATCCTTTCTCAAAGCTCTTGGATTTCAAACGGGCCAGTCATACGTAGAAGAACAGGGAGTGGAATTCGCTAAAATTCTTCTCAATATGGCCGGACTAAAAATTGTTTTACCAATTGACGTTATAGTGGCTGAGTCATTTGATGAAAAAGCTACTCCTCGAATTTCATCGGTGGAAAATATCAGTAAACAAGAGTATATTCTAGATATTGGGCCGGAAACTTCTAAAATGTTTGAGTTAAAATTAATGGATTGTAAATTAATTGTTTGGAACGGACCAATGGGAGTATATGAGTGGGAATCGTTTTCCCAAGGAACAAGACAAATGGTAAACTTTTTGAGTAAATTAACCGACGTGATAACAATAGTTGGTGGGGGCTCCACTGCCGATGCCGTAAGAGATTTACAGCTAAATTCCAAATTCACCCATGTCTCTACCGGAGGCGGGGCTTCACTTGAGTTTTTGGAAGGGAAAGAATTGCCAGGGATAAAAGCCTTGTTGGAGAAATAACATTGACTAAGTTTATTTCAGAACAACATTTATTTAAATCTAATAAATCTAAAATCATAATGCTTGTGGTAGATGGACTTGGCGGACTCCCTCACCCTTCTACTGGGAAAAGTGAACTTGAAACCGCTAAAATACCAAATATAGATAACATTGCCAGTAAAAGTACATGTGGATTAACTATTCCTGTTAAGCAAGG
>CAYTFF010000062.1:0-3112 GCA_964437045.1 uncultured Dehalococcoidia bacterium | reverse complement strand
AAGAGGGCCGGGCCATTTATCTCTTTTTGGATATGATCCCACCGAAAATCAAATTGGAAGGGGAGTGTTAGAGGCTCTAGGAATCGGGTTAAAATTGGATGGTGAAGAACTAGTAGCCCGAGGTAACTTTTGTACTGTTGACAGCGAAAACAATATTTTAGATAGGCGAGCCGACCGAATACCCACCGATCAAAGTAAACCCCTGTGCGATTTATTAAACAAAATAGCTATCCCAAACGTTGATATTGAAATTGTGCCCGTCAAAGAACATCGCTTTGTGCTAGTACTAAGAGGAAAGTGTTTAACTCAAAATATTACATCTAACGACCCTGAGGAAATCGGGATACCCCCCTTAACTATTCTTCCTCTTGATCCAAATAGTCATAATACCGCTGAGATTTTAGAAGAATTTATAGCAAAAGCTAATAAAATTCTTGGAGATCGGACCCAAGCAAATACAGTTCTTTTACGTGGTTTTTCAAAATTACCAAATTTCCCTTCCATGGCTTCTTTATATAATGTTAATGCTGCATCAATCGCTGCTTACCCAATGTACAGAGGATTAACCCAGTTACTTGGTATGGATGTTAAGTCAACAGGAACAACGTTTGAAGATGAAATCATGACTTTAAATAAATATTATTCCGAATATGATTTTTTTTATATACATTACAAACCTTCGGATGCTGCAGGTGAGGACGGAAATTTCAATGAAAAAGTAAAATCTTTAGAAAATCTAGATGCTCTTTTGCCAAATATCATTGATTTAAACCCTGACGTATTAGTTATAGCGGGGGACCACTCAACTCCTTCTATTATGGCTTCACATAGCTGGCATCCAGTACCTGTATTAATAAAATCTAACTTAACAATTCATGGAGGTATCCAAAGTTTTGATGAAAAACATTGTTTACAAGGGCAGTTAGGGATTTTCTATGCAGTTGATCTTATGTCGCTTGTTTTGGCTCATGCAGGAAGAATATTGAAATTTGGACCTTGAGAACCCAATCTTCATTGTCAAATAAAGTTTAAATTAGGGATTAGAAATGCCTTTACTCATAGCCGCCGCCAATTGGAAAATGAATACTAATGTTTTTGAAGCTAAACATTTAGCTTTAGCTATACTAAATTCCCTCCCAGAAACGAAAGATATTGAAATAGTACTTTGCCCACCTTCAATTTCAATCGTTCCTGTTTGGGAAGTAACTAAAGATTCAAATATAAAAATAGGTGCACAAAATATGTATTTTGAATCAAATGGAGCCTTCACAGGCGAAATTTCCCCTGGTATGTTAGATTCCTGGTGTAAATACGTTATTATTGGGCACTCTGAGCGCCGAAATATTTTCAACGAAAATAATAATATGATTCAAAAAAAACTCCTTTCAGCCGCTGATAATGAACTTATACCAATTCTTTGTATCGGCGAAAATTTGGAGCAACGAAATAATGATAATGCTTTTAAATTTGTAGAGAATCAAATAACTCATTGTTTAAAGGATTATCCAAAAGATAAAGCTTTAATCCTCGCATATGAACCGCTTTGGGCAATAGGAACCGGGACAGCAGCAACTCCTGAAATTGCTCAAATTATGGGACAGCATATTAGAAGATGTGTATCTAAATGTTTAGGTAATCCGAAAGCTAATCAAGTTTCTATTTTGTATGGAGGAAGTGTTAATACGGCGAATGTAAAGACATTTACAGATCAACCCGATATAAACGGTGTTTTGATTGGCGGAGCTAGTCTTAAGGCTGATGAATTCATCCAAATCATTAACAACATCAAATAAGTGAGTTTACATAACAATAGGAGGCATGATCAAACCCTTTTTGGTAATAGTAGGACCAACAGCATCAGGTAAATCTGACTTAGCCTTTAAATTGGCCCATGAATTTAAAGGTGAAATAATTAATGCTGATAGTAGACAGGTTTATATTGGGATGGAAATCGGGACAAATAGTCCTGATCCACATCATTTTTCAAAAATACCCCACCATTTGTTTTCATTCTTGAAGCCAGACGAACCATTTAACGTGGGTTTATATAAACCAATGGCTATTAATAAAATTTATGAAGTCCAGCAAAAAGGTAAACTACCCATAATAGTTGGAGGAACAGGGCAATATATATGGAGTTTATTAGAAGGTTGGAATATTCCAAATGTTAGTCCAGATCCTGAATACAGACGATTACTCGAAGACAAATCAATAAAGGGTTTGGATTATGAACTCTATGAAGAATTAATGAAAATTGATCCTGGTAGTAGGTCTTCTATAAATCCTAATAACAAAAGAAGGATTATTCGTGCTTTGGAAATATTTCATTCTACAGGTGTTCCAGCTTCCATCTTAAAAACAAAAACTCCACCTAAATGGGATTATTTTCTTATGGGACTCACTATGGAACGTAACAAATTGTATTGCACATCAAATAAACAAATCGAAAAAATGTTTCAGCAAGGATGGGTTGCTGAAGTTACTACTTTACTAAATAAAGGTTATCACTTTGAATTATCATCTATGTCTAGTCTAGGATATAAAGAAATAGGAGATTATCTTAAAGGTGAACAATCTTTCGATCAAACCATAAAAAGAATCCAAACTAATACTCACAGGTTTATCCGATCTCAATATGGTTGGTTCAGATTAAATGACAATAGAATACATTGGATAAACAATTACCAAAACAATATTTCTGAAGTTATAAACCTTGCGACAGCTAAACTATCTAAAAATAATTTCCCTTAATATCAATATGATACAATTAATGTAGTTATTCAATAGGAGCCGTTTATTAATGAAATTTACAAAACTTCAAGGAGCAGGTAACGATTATGTATTCCTTGATGGTCGTGGAATTGAAAAAGATTGGTCTTCTTTGGCTATCTCAATGAGTGACAGACATTTTGGGGTTGGCTCCGATGGAATAATTGTTGCCCGGCATTCCCAAAATGCCCCCATTAAGATGCAAATGTTTAATGCTGATGGATCTGAAGGTGAAATGTGTGGAAATGGACTCCGCTGCTTTGTGCGATATATTGTGGATGAAGGTATAATCGAACCCCAAACAAACAATATTTTGGTCGAAACTGGAGCAGGAATCTTATCA
>CAYTFF010000061.1:0-7244 GCA_964437045.1 uncultured Dehalococcoidia bacterium | reverse complement strand
ATTATTGATCTACTCACAAACACATATCCTCGTTCAGATGTCAGTAATTTGACCTTAGATACAATGATATATAAGGCCAAATTAATTGGGCTAGATGGCTTTTGTCTAACAGAACATGACGATTTTTGGGACAAAGACTATATATCTTATATTTCCAAAAAAAATGACCTTCTTATATTTCCTGGTGTTGAACTTAATACAGAAAATCAGCACCTTATAATATTTGGACTCCATAATTATATTTTTGGCATGCATAAGCCTGAAGTTATACAGGAAATGGTATCCGAAGCCAAAGCAGCGATGATTATTGCCCATCCATATAGGCGTAAATATATACATAACATCCAAAAAGGCAGTAAATCCTACAATGAATTAATTGATTCCGCTTGTAATGATAAGCTAATTAACTTTGCTCATGGCATAGAGGTACTCAATGGACGTGGTACCAAAGAAGAAAATGATTATTCAGCTGCGATTGCCAATAGATTATCCAAAAGTGGTACAGGTGGTAGCGACGCGCATAATGAAACTGACTTAGGCTCATATGCAACAGAATTTGTTACTAACATAAGAACTATGGAAGGATTAATTAAAGAATTAAGGCAAGGCGGTTTTAGGGCTGTAAAAATTCATGCATAATTAACGATTATTTGGAACATAACTGACTCACTAAAACATCCAACGTCGCTTTCTCTGTCATATTGCCTGTTTTAATGGATAAATCAGCATCTAACAACTTACCATGCATGTCTTTCAACTGGAATAGTGTAAACCTTTTTTCTTTATCTATAGTCTTTTTTAAAGGAAAATTATAAATACCTAATCGCTTACCGATAGCAGATTGACCCATACCATTATTTATGGCCTCTTTAGCTAATATTAACAACCTTATCTGACGGCTTAGCATATACATTATGTAACCTAGCTCTGAACCTGACTTAAGCATCCAATTTAGTGAATTTATCGCTTTGGCAGGTTTACCCTCAATAACAGCGTCTATTGCAGCAAATATATTTATTTCCCTTGCAGGACTTACTAAGGATTTCACATCATCTTCTTTTATTACCCCTGAACAAACATATAAACAAAGTTTTTCAATTTCGTTATACAAATTCCATAGATTATTACCAACAAAATCTACCAGGTGCTGCACAGTAATATCCTCAATGTAAGATCCTCTCTCACTTACCTCTTTTTTTATCCAATTCCTTAATTGCTCACCAGTTAGTGGCATAAAATGTTTTACTTCAACAATCTCTTTTAATTTGGTAAATATAATATTTCCTTTTTGCAGATCTTTTTCCAAAAACACCAAAATAGTACTGTCTGGGATATTTGGAATATATTCAACAAGCCCATCCAATCTACTCTTTGAGATTACTCCTTTTCCTGAATCCAATGACTTACTAGATTTTACAGGAATTCGTTTTTCTACTGACTTTAACAAGCCCTCTACAACAACTAATCTTTTATTTGCCATAAAAGGTATGGTCTCGCAGGCAGCTGAAAGTTCAGAAATAGTAATCGTTCTACCTTGTAGTATACTAGTATTAGCATCTCTAAGTTCCTCCGATGCTATACTATTTTTGATTTCCTTAAGTTCCTTGGCAATAGAAAAATCATCTTGCCCAAAAAAAAGATAAACCAATTCTTTTGTTCCTTCTCGTTAAATGTATATAATAGACACAGTTTATTATATATTAATTAGGGTTATGGGATTATTTAATTTATTTTTAACACTCATACTTAGGATACCACTTTTAATTCGACTAGTGGCAAATCCACGTGTCCCATTCCGTACCAAACTAATACTGGTATTAGCGATTGTATATATTATTATTCCTACCGATCTGTTATTTGACTTCTTGCCAATTTTCGGAAGATTAGATGACCTAATAGTTCTTGTTTTAAGCATATATTTCTTTACTACATTAGCGTCAAAATATCTAATACGAGCTGCCAAGAAAAAGGATGAAGAAGGATCAATAATAGAAACGACTTATCATTTCACAGATGATAAAAATAAGTAGATTATGTTTATTCCATTAAGCTGAAGGGATGATTAAAAACAAATGGAAATAGGAATCATAGGGTTACCGTTAAGTGGTAAGACAACCATATTTAATGCCCTTACAAGAAGTAATGGCCAATCGATATCACAGGTACCTCAATCAAACATAGCAGTTGTCAAAGTACCTGATTCCAGGCTTGATATTCTTACGAAAATGTTCAACCCAAAGAAAACTGTTCATGCTGAGGTAAAATATTTCGATGTTCCGGGTGTTCCAGGAAGTCAATCTTTAGTGATTGATAACGATTATCTAGCCAATCTACAAAAAGCGACAGCTCTACTACTTGTTATAAGAGGGTTTGAGGATCCCTCTGTTCCACTTATTGAATCTACTGTGGATCCTTTTAGAGACCTTTCCACAATGGAACTTGAACTCATTTTTTCTGATATGGCTTTCTTAGAAAAGCGCTTAGGACGTTTAAAGGATGGATTGAAGGGCGCTAAACATCAAGAAAAAGAAGCGATAATGAAAGAGCAGGAAATTTTAGCCAAAATCCGATTAGGCCTGGAAAATGAAACCCCAATACGAGACCAAGTAATATCTGATCAAGACAAAACTATCTTATCAAGTTATCCATTTTTGACATCCAAGCCACAATTAATTGCGATAAATATAGGAGAGGAGTCCTTAGGTGATACTAAAAAGATTGAGGGTACCTTGGATGCTCGATCAAATTTATCAAATAGCCTTGGAATTACAATATGTGGAAAGCTTGAAGCAGAATTAGCCCAAATTAACGAAGATGAAGAACTTGAATTCCGACAATCTATAGGAGCTGGTAAATCTAGTATGAGTAGAATGCTGGAACTTTCATACAATGCTCTGGGCATGGTATCTTTTTTTACGGTTGGTGAAGACGAAGTTAGGGCGTGGAGTATATTGGACAATACAACTGCCTTAAAAGCCTCAGGGAAAATACATTCAGATATAGAACGTGGATTCATAAGGGCACAAATAATACATTATGACGATCTAATACAAGCTGGAAACATTGCTGAGGCTAGGAAAAAAGGAACCTTAAGAACTGAAGGTAAATCATATCTAATGAAAGATGGAGATATAGTAGAATTCCTGTTTAATATTTGATTCATAGGATGTTAGAAACATGGACTTTATCCAACCTATAGGACTATATATTCATATCCCATTTTGCAAAACCAAATGCCTATATTGTGATTTTAATACTTACGCCAAAATAGAATATTTAATTCCATCCTATACAGAAGCTCTTTTAAATGAAATCAAGATGTGGGGGAACCTATTAAGAACCCCTAAGATCGATACTATGTTCTTTGGAGGAGGAACCCCTTCTTACATACCACCAAATGGGATATCGTCAATTATTCATACGATAAATACCAACTTTAACACTAGCGAAATTAGCGAAATTACTATTGAAGCAAATCCTGATGATTTAGATATATGTCGACTAGAACAATACCTTTATTCTGGTATTAATAGACTAAGCATAGGCGTCCAAACATTTAAAGATGATCTGCTTTCATTACTGGGTAGACGCCATAAATCAATAGATGCGATAGAAGCATATAATATGGCTAAAAATGCTGGGTTCAATAATATAAGTATTGATTTAATGTTTGGTCTTCCATACCAAACATTGGAGGATTGGAAGGATACTATAATTAAACTACTTGATTTAAACCCAAATCATATATCAATGTATTCTTTAACTCTGGAATATGGTACTCCTTTAGAAAAGTTAGTAAAAACAAATCAGATTAATGAGCCAGATGAAGATTTAGCTGCTGACATGTATCTTATGGCCGAGGAAATGTTAGAACAAGCTGGATATAGACACTACGAAATTTCAAATTGGGCCAAACCAGGTTTTGAAAGCCTACACAATCTAACATACTGGAAAAATAACCAATATCTTGGGATTGGGCCAGGAGCTCACTCCTACTTATACCAATGTAGATTTTCTAATATAAAGTCCCCCCGAAATTATATTAATATTTTTCAAGAAGTAGATATAAAAACTAGTACCAAATACTCTCGGAATTTTGTTGATACCTTAAAAAAACTTTCAACTATAGAAAATATTTGGCCTATTGATGAAATCAGAGAAATATCAGAAACACTAATAATGGGGCTTCGACTTGAGGACGGAATTGACTTACCTGCCTTTTATGAAAAATTTGGGGTCGGTATCAATGACAGATACGGTGAAATCATAACAGAACTGTCTTCCATAGGATTATTGAAATTATTTAATGAAACGCTATCACTTACCCCCATATGGAGACTGTTAGGCAATGAAGTTTTCCAAAAATTCTTATAAGAATAAATTTGATTAATCAAAGCATATATTTATGATTATTAACAAAATACGAATATCGAGTTGTCAATGTATATTATAGGAACAGCTGGCCATGTTGATCATGGTAAATCTAGCTTAGTTGAAGCTCTTACAGGGATAAACCCTGACCGTTTAAAAGAAGAGAAAGAGAGAAAATTAACCATAGACCTAGGATTTGCTTGGTTAAAAACTTCTAGCGGCAAAGAGATAAGCATAATAGATGTACCTGGGCATGTCCGCTTTATAAAGAACATGCTGGCTGGTGTCGGTGGCATAGATATAGCTCTCCTAATTGTGGCAGCTGATGAATCTGTAATGAATCAAACAAGAGAACATATTGATATTTTGGACTTGCTCCAAATAAAGCAAATAATCCCAGTGATTACAAAAATAGATTTAGTAAAACAAGATTGGTTAGATCTTGTAATAAGAGACGTGGAATCTCTTCTAAAAACTACTAATTTATCTTGCGCGCCAATCATTAGGGTATCAGCAAAAACACGAGAACGATTACCCGAACTTAAGCATACAATTGAACAATCATTAATTGCTACCGAACCCAAGAAAGATTTGGGAAGGCCTAGATTATATATTGACCGCTCGTTCATTATGGCAGGATTTGGTACTGTGGTAACAGGTACATTAACTGATGGCAAGCTTAAGGTAGGTCAAAATGTCGAACTAGTAAATTCAGGAATAGAAACCCGTATTAGAGGCATACAATCTCATAAGAAAACCACAGAGATGGCCTTGCCCGGAAGCAGAGTAGCTGTAAATATTACCAATATCTCACCCAAGGATATCCAGAGAGGTGAAGTTTTAACTATTCCAGGATGGCTAACACGAAGTGAGGCAATAGATGTTAGGTTGACCATATCATCAAATATTCCAAGGCCAGTCAAGCATAATAATCAGGTTACATTACATATAGGAAGTAATGAAACTACGGCTAAAATTCGCCTTTTAATAAAAGATAGAATTGAACCTGGTGGATATGGCTGGGCTCAATTAAAACTTACTAACCCTCTTCCTATAGTACGCGGTGATTTCTTTGTAATTCGATCAGATCAAAGAACATTAGGGGGAGGCACGGTGCTGGTGACATTCGCCAAACGACATAAACGTAACAATATAAACACAATAAACCAATTAAAAGTGATAAATACACAAACTACAAATGAAATCATTTTACAGTCTCTTGACACATTAAAACCTCTGTCAATAAAAAATATTACCCAAAATACTAATATTGAAACTTTAGAGTTAGAGACTAGTATTAAAGAACTAACTTCAGCCGGAAAAATAGTTACATTTGGAGATTGGGAAAATATAGATGCAATGCTTCTCATATCCAAAATTGCTTGGGATAAAATTTCAAGTGCTATTGAAAATTATATTCAAGAATATCATACCAAATTTAATTTAAGAATTGGCATAGGAAGAGAGGAACTTAGAAATAGACTAGGATATTCCAAATTAATTTTTTCAAAATTTATAGATAGAATGACAATTAATGCTATTATCACAGAAGTAGGAGCTTATATAAAATTATCTACACATACCCCTAAGCCTAACGATATACAAGAACGCCAAATTTCAGAATATATTAAAAATATTGAAGCTTCCCCATTCTCCCCTCCAACAAATTTGAAACTAGATATTGAATTATTGAATCTATTAGTAAATCAAGGTAGGATCGTAAAAATGAAGGAAAATATTATTTTCTCTTCGCATTCCTATAATACAATGTTAAATACCATTGTGAAATATACCGAAACTAATGGAACAATAACTGTCGCTCAAGTAAGAGATATATTTAAAACATCTAGAAAATATGCAGTAGCATTTTTAGAATATTTAGATGAAAATAAAATCACACGAAGAATCGGTGATGAAAGAATACTTAGGAAGTTAAAGTAATGGGATTAGATTTAAACAAAACGGCTACCCAGATAGAAAACATGACTTCTCAAATTAAAAACCATCAACAAGCTTGGGAGAAACGATTTACAACAGCTATTACCGTATTAAAAAAAGCGGACAGTAATTTAATAGAAGACAAGCGGATTCGTAGCACGGGTTTGGAAGAGGCATGGCTAGTACCATCCATTATTCATAATATTAATGAAAGACTCGAACCCCAAAAACTCCCAGGGGATTATTCTGTTTTAGCTGTTGATGGTTCACATATAGATGTAGATAGGCACCAACCAGCAAGATGCTATTTAATAAATATTGGATTAGTAGAATTAACATACGGATCAAACCCATTTGCTTCTCTTTCCAGCATACCAAAACTTTACGCCAATCAAGAAGATCTCGTAATAAGAAAAGTTGGAACCAATATGAGAGAGCAGGTAATAGAGGGAACTGTACTGGGATTTAAGAGAACCGTAGAAGAGCTAAAGGCTCTTGCCCAAATGATAGGAGAATCCCCACTAGATACACCTACATTAGGCCTTGTTGACGGTTCTTTGATAATGTTAGGTTTAATTGGACAAGGTTATCCAGATTTTGTTCGAGAGAGTATGCTAAATCAGGGATATCTCAAAGCTCTTGATGAGATACAAATGATATCTTCTAAAATGCAATAATCTTTAGCTAGTTACATAAGCTTCCACAGAAGTACAGAGCTCATAAACACTCTCAGGTTATCTGAGTGTCCTTTCAACACTGCTGACTGTAATGTACACTGTATAGCTAAATTGCCTGGCGATAGACCATGTGACTCCATAATGGACTTACTTGACAGAGATGTACTTTACGAATGGTTAGAGGTAGGACAGCGGTCGGCTATTTTTAAAAGTACCTCTAAAATAGTCACTAACTATTACGGTGCTCATCATATATAT
>CAYTFF010000060.1:4956-7416 GCA_964437045.1 uncultured Dehalococcoidia bacterium | reverse complement strand
ATTAGATAAATTGTTAGGGGGACTACAAAGATCAGATCTTATAATTCAGGCAGGCAGACCTGGCT
Source organism: uncultured Dehalococcoidia bacterium (assembly GCA_964437045.1). GTDB lineage: Bacteria > Chloroflexota > Dehalococcoidia > Lucifugimonadales > CAYTFF01 > CAYTFF01. The sequence continues at coordinate 7,351 of CAYTFF010000060.1, read as the reverse complement.
TAGGTAAAAGTACCTTGGCAATGAATATCGCTCAATATGCTGCCTCTCAGGGTGCTATTGTAGGAAGTTTTAGCTTGGAAATGAGTGCTGAACAGCTTGTTATGCGTCTTCTATCAAGTGAATCTAAGGTTGACACACAGCGTCTTAGGCAAGGCCTATATAATGAAAAAGAGGAAAGTCGTATTTTTGATGCAATAGGTATGCTGTCTGATTTGCCCTTATTTGTAGATGACAGTCCACTTCAAACTATTATCGAAATGAGAGGAAAATGTAGACGGTTACAGGCTGAAAGAGGTTTAGACTTATTGATAGTAGATTACTTGCAACTTGTTCGAGGGAATGGTCGAATTGATAATAGAGTCCAAGAGATGAGTGAAATATCTCGATCCCTAAAAGCATTAGCCAGAGATTTAGATATACCGGTATTGGCCTGTTCCCAACTAAGTCGAGCTGTTGAACAAAGACCAAGTCATAGGCCTCAATTATCTGACCTGAGAGAAAGTGGTAGTATCGAGCAAGATGCCGATGTAGTAGCTTTCATATATAGAGATGATGCATATTATAACGAAGAACAATGGGCACAAATGTATCCCGATCGACCATATCCAAAAAATATCACAGATCTTATTATAGCTAAACATAGACATGGACCTGTTGACACGATGAATTTATACTTTCAGCAAGATCTAGCTAAATTCGAAAATTATGCGACCAGAGGAGAAAGCTGATGGCGTCCCCTGGTTTTTCTTCTAAGGTTCAATTTACTCCAGTTCCAAACTCATTTTTCGGGTCCATTTTGGAAGATATCGATGATTTAGCGGAACTGAAATTAACTATGAGAGTGATTTGGTTAGTGGCCCAGAAGAAGACTTTACCAAGGCTTGTTTCGTTAGGGGAGCTTCTGTCTGATCAAACCCTTGTAAGGTCAGTATTTATTAAATCTCAAGATGTTAACTTTACTATTAAGATGGCCCTAGATAAAGCTATTGAGCGTGGCACGCTGGTTCAGGCTAAAAGTAATGATAAAAGACAAGAAATTGTTTATTTTATAAACACTGAAGAGGAGTGTCAGGCATTTAATCGCAGTAAGTCTCAATATTATGAAATACAGACTGTTTTAAAACCTAATCCTTGGGTAAATCAAGAGATACGTCCGAACATATTTTCACTTTATGAAACCAACATAGGTATTCTTACACCTCTTTTGGCTGAGGAATTAAAAGATGCAGAAGCTACATACCCGAATCAATGGATAGAGGAAGCATTTAAAGAGGCAGTTATCAGTAACAAGCGTAGTTGGAGATATATTTCTCGTATTTTAGAAAGATGGAATCAAGAGGGCAGAAACTATGGAGAACATGGAGAGCCTTGGGGACATATTAAGAAGGCTGACCCAAAGAAATACCTTCGCCTCTAATACAGATTTGAATAATTTGCATGATCAAGCTCAGGAGCCTCAGGATATTGACTGCAAAATATGTGGAGACAAAGGTTGGGTTACATTTGGTGCGCCTGTAGGTCATCCTAATTTTGGTAAAGTCGTCCCTTGTGAATGTCAGGAAGAACGACTTCAAACGGAACGAGTAGAACGACTTCTTAATTTCAGTAATTTAAAGCAACTGGATAGATATAACTTTGAAACAATTGATCCAAATGGTAGAGCTGAAACTATTCAAGGCCAGAATCTATATCAAGCAGCATGTGATGCTGCTAGGAAATTTGCTGATAATCCCACAGGATGGATCATATTTAAAGGACCTACCGGGGTTGGAAAGACTCATTTAGCAGCTGCAATAGGAAATCAACTTGTTGCTAATGAACACCCTGTTTTTTATGTTTTTGTTCCTGATTTACTTGATCACCTGAGGTCTACATATGGGCCATCTAGTGAAGTTTCATATGATGACCTGTTTGAGCAGGTTCGTAACACCCCTGTTCTTATATTGGATGATTTAGGGGCACAAAGCTCAACTCCTTGGGCACAAGAAAAATTATACCAATTACTTAATCATCGATTTAATCTAGAGATGCCAACTATTATTACAGTAGAAAAACCTTTATCAACATTAGATGAACAGATTTCAAGGAGAATTTTAGACAAGCGGCTTTCAACTATTTTTGAGATGGATAAATCTGTTTCAGCTGTGCATCCTGCTCTAGACACACTTGACACACAGATGCTCCAAAGAATGAAGTTTGAAACTTTTGATGTTAAAGGAAATAGCGCTGATGTTCAGGGACGTGAAACGCTAGAAGCTGCCCTTAGAGCTGCTAAAAATTTTGCCAAATCACCTGAAGGATGGCTTACTTTTGCTGGCACCACAGGTTGTGGCAAGACTCATCTAGCTGTGGCCATGGCTGGGGAATGGCGGAAACGAAATCAGCCCGTGGTATT
>CAYTFF010000060.1:397-4938 GCA_964437045.1 uncultured Dehalococcoidia bacterium | reverse complement strand
CCCAGTCTACTTGATCACCTGCGACGAACCTTCAGTGTTGATAGTCGTATTAGATATGATGATCTTTTTGAACAAATAATGAATGCTCCCATTCTTATTCTAGATGATCTAGGTGCAGAGAGTTCTACATCTTGGGCGGAAGAGAAGCTTTACCAAATAATAGTTCATAGGCATAATTTGAGACTACCAACTGTGATAACGTCTCGAGAGGTTTTCTTTAAAGATACCTCTTATACTGAACCAATTGTTTCACGTATTAAGGACCCCACAGTAAATATACTTATAAAGATAGGTGCTCCTGATTACAGGAATAAAGAGCGCTATCCTGATCAGAAACCTGATAATTTAAGAAGAACTAGGCGCCGGTAACACATATCTTTTTTACCGTGATCAAGATTTTACAATCTTTTATTTTATAATACTTATCCCGGAGGATAGATAATGACCAAATTTAGCATAATGGGTGCACTAAATCCTCATGAGCCCGTTACTAGAGCAATTGAATTCGCGAAAGTTACCGAAGATTCAGGATTTGACGGATTTTGGCTTTGGGATACTTGGATTGCTAAAGATAGCTATATAGGCCTAACATTGGCAGCTATTCACACCAAAAAAATTTTCCTAGCTCCTGGTGTTGCTCCTTCTCCACTTAGACATCCTGCCTTGCTTTTGAATACAGTAGCAACCTTAGATGATATAAGTGAGGGTAGAGCAATTTTGGGTTTGGGTAGTGGAGGACAGGCTACTGCTGGTCGTCTCGGCGTTCGAAAAGCAAGGATGGATCAATTTAAAAGAGACCTTCAGTTATTGAAGACTATTATTAGAGATGGTGAATATACAGAAGACTCAACCCAGTACCGGGTAGAGTCTATAAATAGGCCAATTCCAATTCATGTGGCGGCTTGGGGCCCACGTATGTTAGAAGTAAGTGGAGGTTTAGCAGATGGAGTGATTATTATGGGGCCTGAACAAAAGACGGTTATGGCTCATAAGATCCAGAAAATTCGAGAAGCTGCCAAATTTGCTGGACGTGATGCTGATAAAGTGAAAATCATTCTTCATGCTACCTGTGAATATGCTGAGGATCCTAAATTTATATCAGATAGAGCAAAAACCTTAGTGATTCATCATATTCAGAGGATGGGGTATGAGAATGAATACCCTGAAAAATACTCTGAGGTTTTTAGAAAGGTACGACGGGAAGTTTCAAAGATAGCACTACCTGTGGGGCCCACCCCAGGTACGGAACTGGTTCCTGATGAACTTGTTAAGTATTCTCTAGTTATAGGAACTGAGGAAGAGTGTTTAGAACGTTTAAGGGAATTGCTTTCCCTTAAACCGGATGAAATTGTGTTTAGTATGGGTTGGGGAGACACTAATAAAATAGAAAAACTAGCTAGGCTTGTTTCCAAAATTTAATAATAAGTAAATCCTTGTAATCCTATCATATGTATAAATATTGAGATTAGGAGCAGCAGGTGACTCAACTAAAGTGCGTTTTTTGCAATATAGTCGATGGTAAAGAAGTTGCTACTGTGCTATACGAAGACAATGAAATCATAGCCTTTAATAATCTATTGGATTGGGTACCAGTTATGATATTGGTTATTCCTAAAAGACACCTGACTCAGACAGAATTATGGACAGATACGATAGGTTCAAAGGTATCAAAGGTTGCTGTAAGTCTCGGTGAAAAATATTGCCCCAATGGATTTCGACTACTTTGTAATTTTGGCAAAGATGCAATGCAGAGTCAGTCTCATGGGCATCTACACGTGCTCGGAGGCACCTATCTTGGCCCATATGTCTAGTTGATTACAAAATCCCTTTTATCCTTTCAAATGTGATAGAATATGATAATTACAGTTAATACAATGGTTTCCTGTAAGTTAAATGAATCTACTTAAGTATTTTTCCATCAGTTATACTAGATTTAAGTAACCTAAACTATTCTTAATTTAATATCTAGAGGTAATCCCAAATGCAACTTGATCAAAACACAACTCTCGTAAATGCACTTGGTGCATATATGACTAAAACTGTTGACGTTACTAATAATCAGTCACAACAAGAATTGACAAAGTTTGCTAGATGGTGTGGTTATGACCGCATAGTAGGTAGTTTAACTCCATCAGAAGTAGGCAGGTATGCGGAAATGCTAGGATCTTATGTATCAGATTCAGCAGAAAAATTAGAAGTAATTAGGGGATTTTTAGCTTTTGCAAATAAGGAAGGGTTGGCTGAACAGAATTTAGCCGCACATGCCAGATTTAGGAAAACAAGAAACAAGAGGTCAATTGGATCTAAAATAGCCCCACAATCTTTAGTAGAGTTAACCCCTGGGGGACATTCTAAACTTAAGAAGAGATTAGAGTTATTAAAAAAGCAAGAAATTCAAATAGTAGAGGATATTAGAAAAGCGGCTGCAGACAAGGATGTCAGAGAAAATGCTCCTTTAGATGCGGCAAGAGAGCAACAAGGACAAATTCAGGCACAGGTTAAAGATCTGGAGAAGACTTTGAGATCCGCAGTAATTATTTCCAAACGTCGTGATAAAAAGGACAAAATTGTGAGGATTGGTAGTCTCGTAGAATTGAGAGACTTAGTAAACAAACAACGTGTGAAATACCATTTAGTAAATCCTACGGAGGCGAATCCTCTGGATGGTAAATTATCAACTGCTTCTCCCGTGGGTAAAGCTCTATTGGAGCAACATTTAGGCACTGAAGTTGAAGTAGATACTCCAGGTGGACTGCAGCGGTATAAAGTTCTAAAAATTTCTTAACCCCAGTCACCTATTACCACGCTCAGAGTGGACCAAAAATTAGCTTAGGATTTTTGGCAATTCGTTTGTCTCAATGATACTTAGGATATGGGTCAATTTATAGAATTGTGAGGTACTTGAGCAATTAAAGGCTGGTCATATATCACCATAGCGATTGTTGGAACAATTCCAGCAATATTTTTCAGAGTAGCTGGATTATTTGGCTCAACTCATTTTGAGTTATCTCCCATACCTAGTACTATGGTATTCGGTTTAGGAATAGTATCTGCAGCCTTTTTGATTTCATGGGCCTGTGAAGCTGTACAAAAGGATATTAGTAAAGCATTAGCAATTGCATTTGTGGCCCTTATAGCAGTATTGCCTGAGTACGCTGTGGACGTAATATTAGCATGGAAAGCTGGTGCTGATCCAACTGGACCTTATATTCATTATGCCGCCGCCAATATGACTGGTGCAAATAGATTATTAGTTGGACTTGGGTGGCCCTTGGTATTCTTTTTATATTGGATGAAGACCAGAGGATCGTTAATTTTTGATAAGTCTATATCCATGGAACTTATACCATTAACTTTTGCAACTTTACTGTCATTTTTTATTTTCTTACAGGGCGGTATTGAAATTTGGCATTCTGTAATTCTCATTACTATATTTGCTCTATATATTTGGATCATATCACGTTCAGATATTGAAGAGCCCGATCTTTTCGGGCCGGCTCAAACAATTGGATTGTTAAAGAAAAACTTGAGAATTCCTATGCTGACCTTTATGTTTATCTTTAGCGGTTTAGCGATATTGAGTTGTGCCGAACCATTTGTAGAAAGTCTCTTAAGTACTGGAGAATCATTAGGGGTTGATAAATTTATATTAGTACAATGGGTAGCACCCCTTGCTTCTGAAGCACCCGAACTATTGGTTGCCTCTTTATTAGCTTTAAGAGGACATGCATTATGGGCGATGATTGTACTTATATCTTCAAAGGTTAATCATTGGTCGCTTTTAGTTGCTTCTTTGCCGATAACTTACAGTATTTCATATGGCGTACCATCTCCTTTGACACTTGATGCCAGACAAATGGAGGAGTTTTTATTGACAACAGCTCAATCACTGTTTGCGATTATATTGTTGACTCGTTTACGGTTGAGTTTGATGGGTAGTAGCACCTTATTTTTGCTCTTTATTACTCAGTTATTTTTTACTGAACCTAATGCGAGATATGTATACGTTTTTATTTATCTGGGGTTAAGCCTGTTTTTATTAATTAAAGATAAAAACAGACTTAACCAGGTCAATGTCTTATTTAATGATTTTCTTAACAGGATTAAACCGTGAAATATTAAAAAATTCTATTAGGGCCTTTAAGGTACTGTGGAATTTTCCAAATCTGCTAAACTAATTCAATAAGTAACAAACAATGTATGTGAAATCAGCAAATGAAAAATGAACATCAACATCTTGAACAAGAATTAAAGAGAAATGTATCAGGTGAAGTGCGTTTCGATAAATATTCACGTGTTCTATATAGTACTGATGCAAGTATTTACCAGATAATTCCTATTGGAGTAGTGATCCCTAGAAATAAAGAAGATGTTATTGCTACTATTGAATTAGCTTCCAAATCTAATGTTGCTGTGCTACCACGTGGTGGTGGAACCAGCTTATCTGGACAGACAGTTGGGCATGCAGTAGTTATTGATTTTTCAAAATATATGAACGAGATAGTTGAAATAAACTCTGAATAGAAATGTGTTGTAACACA
>CAYTFF010000060.1:0-387 GCA_964437045.1 uncultured Dehalococcoidia bacterium | reverse complement strand
TTGGTACAACGGTCGATCATGTTATTGATCTTGAAGTTGTATAATCGAATGGGGATTTGTTTAATTTTGGTCCTGTTAGCACATCGGCATTTTTATCTAATATAGGGGATGGCTTTGCAGGGAAAATTTATGACAGTGTACTGCAGATTGCAAACGCTAATAAATGGGAAATAGAAAAGCAATTCCCCAAAATACAACGGAGAGTATCTGGGTATAATCTTGAAGAATTACTTTTAGGTGATGACGTAAATATTTCTAAACTTTTAGTTGGATCCGAAGGTACCCTGGCGGCGACGACTGAGGCAAAGCTAAGATTAGTAAGGCTCCCTAAGCTTAAAGGGCTGGCCGTGATTCATTTTAATGATCTAATTGAATCTATGGAGGCGA
>CAYTFF010000059.1:7058-7422 GCA_964437045.1 uncultured Dehalococcoidia bacterium | reverse complement strand
TCCCAACTCATTTACCAAAACATTGGCTATTGATAGGCTTAAAGCTGAATCAGTTCCAGGTACTATGGGTATCCATTCATCTGCTCGACCACCAGAACTAGTTTTACAAGGATCCACCACTACCAATTTGAGGCCGCGTTTAACACGGGCATTTGCTAGTTCTCTAGCAAATGCCATTGCATGGGTTCCAGTTCCAGTTCCAAACCCTCCTCCAAAAACCAATAGATATCTAGTATGTTTGAAATCCGGTTGTTTGTCTGAAGATCCATTAAGCATAAGCGCTACAGGATGTACGGCACGTCCACAAAAAAGATTTACTCCGCTGGGTACTGTGGCAGCTGCTACCTTGCCTCCACCACATGCT
>CAYTFF010000059.1:563-7048 GCA_964437045.1 uncultured Dehalococcoidia bacterium | reverse complement strand
TTTTCGATTTTTGTTTATTTCGCAAAGGAAACACTTCTTCAGATGGTTTCAAATGCTGATGAAATAGTACCAGCAGTTGAAAGATCAAATGTTTGAATGGATAAACTGCCAGGATTATTATCATGAACATGTTTTATCTTATCGGTAATAACATTGAGGGCTTCTTCCCAGCTTATTTCTTTCCACATGGGGTCTACTCCCAGACCCTTTATAGGATTGGTACGACGCAATGGGGTTGTAACTCTGGAGGTACTATAGAGGCCTGATAGAGCGGATTTACCTTTGGCACACATCTTCCCATAATTATGAGGTGCTCCAGGGAGTCCTTCTATTGCTGTTGCTACCTCATTACCACGTACTAAAACTTGGATGGTACAAGAGTTATAGCACATGGTACATACTGTTGGGATCCAGCGTTCTTTATCAACTTGGGGTTTAGCATTATGCGCTCCTTCGCCTGGGATTCTAGGTTTACCTTGGGAAGTTATTTTTTGATGAAGATTAATGATATTCGTCATTTAGATTCACTCCCAAAACTGATTTAGTAATTCATCCATGTATAGAATGTATCTATTTATAGTATGCAATGCTACTCTGTTGTATCATTATATGTAAAGTGTTAAACGTAAGATCTATAAAAAGTATTTTTCGTTTGGAGCTATTCCCACATTATTTATTGTTAGGTATGGGCTAGATATCTTGACAAAGTGATTTAATGGCGGTATAAGTAATTTGTTATGTTGGTCTAGATATAAGCTTATTCTACGGTAACATTTTTGGGGGGGTGCTACGGTGGTTATTGCGGATACTAGTAAAGATATTGCTCTAATGGCCCATCTTCTTCGCCGTACTGGTTTTGGATCCACTCGGGCGGAATTAGATGGATATGCTAAACGTGGGTACGATGCGGTTCTATCTGATATGTTGAATCCCAACGATCCAACACGTCTCCCAGATGATCTGATAAGGCGTTATCATGTAGATCAATCGGAATTAAGAATATTTGAACCTGGTGGCGGCAACTGGTTTTTCCGTATGATAACTACATCCGATCCCTTACGTGAAAAAGTAGCTCTCATGTGGCATAGGATATTTGCCACTGCCTTGTCTAAGTTGAACTTTACTAAAGCTATATTAGACCAGGTAGAGATGTTTCGTGAATATGGCATGGGTAACTTCAGAGAGTTATTGGTTCAGATATCTAAAAACCCTGCGATGATTTTATGGCTTGATAATCAGGACAATCATAAAAATGCTATAAATGAGAATTATGGCAGGGAGCTTCTTGAATTATTTTCGATGGGAGCTACAAATTATTCTGAAGATGATATAAAGGAGGCCTCCAGGGCCTTTACCGGATGGACGATAGGTAATGCTGACTATATGGTCTTAAGGATGCAAGCCGATGCCGCCTGGCCATATAATCGTATAGATTGGTATTTTGAGTATAATCCTGAAGACCACGATAATGGAGATAAGACATTTCTTGGCGAGACGGGCAATTTTAATGGTGAAGATATTGTAGATATCATTTGCAAACAGCCAGCAACTGCCCGGTTTATTTCGAGGATGTTATATCATCATTTTGTTGCAGATGAGCCACAGGTACCCCAGTGGCCTTATGTTGAGCCTGGTAATCCTGAAGCTATTAAACTTCTAATGGATACCTATTTTGAATCTAATTATGATATTTGGTCTATGCTGAAAGTAATTTTCACGTCAGATTTTTTCAAAGATGAAGCTGTTAGGTTGGCTCGTGTAAAGAGTCCTGCTGAGTTGATTGCAGGTACTTACCTCTTCGCTGGTGGGTTTGAATATCCTGAGGTTGATGGGTTTAAGGCAGATGGCTCGGGACCTAAATTAGGGAAACAGCTTTTAAATCCTGGTTTTGCATACGAATCCGCAGGTGGCTCAAGGAGTATGGGTCAAATGTTACTTAGTCCTCCTAGTGTAGAGGGTTGGTATGGTGGTGGGGACTGGATTAATACAGGAGCTATGGTTGAGAGGGTTAATTTTGCATCCTCGATAATTGGTGATATAAACAATCCTGGAGTGAAGGCTATAGTTGAAGCGGTTAAATCTGTGTCAGTAGATGGTAATTTATCTCCGGAGACTTTTGTTGATATATGCTTGGACCAGTTATCTATTTTTGAAGTATCAGATGTTACACGTCAGGAATTAGTTGACTATGCTGGTAGTACTGGTGATTTAGTTGTAAGTGATCCTCAATCTGAGGCTCGGATACTAGGTATGCTACAGTTGATAGTGACTTCCAGAGAATTCCAATTAAACTAATAATTTAGATATTGATATACTAAAATTATCAAAATTGGAAGATTATATATGGGTTATAGCCCTTCTGCATGACCTGAGTGAAATGTATCTACTCCGCCACGCAGACTATTACTATCTTTTAGTATAGATACAGGACTCGCGAAACTTGGAAATCCTATTTCTATAATATTCTCTGACATAAGTTTAAGGTCGTGACCCCGGGATTTTAGTTCTTCTAAAATCTTTTCCTGTATCCTACGGTCAACACTTGTAAACGGCATACTACAATCGACTCGAGGTGAATCTATTGCTTCTTGGGGACTCATGTTAAAATCCAACATTTTTACTATTAGTTGGGTTACACAATTGGTTATTAATCTGCCTCCAGAAGCTCCAACTGCTATTTTTATACCTTCTTTATCCATAATCAACGCTGGTGTCATGTTATTTAAAGGGAATTTTCCTGGAGCGATAGAATTCACTGTGTTAGGTTGAGGGTCGTACCACATCATACCGTTGTTCATTATAACTCCCATTCCTTTAGGAATAATTACTGAACCAAAACCGGACATAATTGTATTAGTAAGAGATACGGCATTTCCTTTATCATCTATAACGCATAAATGGGTGGTTCCATTATCAAATCCAGGACGGCTAGAGGAAAGGATTGTTTTAGGACGCCTGCCTTCTTCCTTCCAGGGATCTCCAGGTAAAAATCGCTTTGGGACTTTATTACTTACTTCCTTTCTTCTTCGATCTGTATAACTATTTGACATCAAGCCATTCCATGGGACATCTGTAAATTTTGGGTCGGCGAGATATTCAAATCTATCTGCATATGCTAGCCGAGCAGACGAAATATACGTATGTAACATATCTGCACTATTATGACCCATAGAAGATAAGTTAAAGCCATCTAGTAAGTTTAATGTCATAGCACTCGTTATTCCTGCACAAGCAAACGGAGGAACTCTTAACGTGTAGCCTCTGTAGGAGAATTCTAACCCATTGTTCCAGATGAAAGGGCGATAGCTTTCCATGTCTTCCATAGACAAAACACCTCCATTGGATTGTATTTCAGCGGTGATTGCCTGGGCTATGTCTCCTTTATAAAATCCATCTGGGCCTTTCGTAGCTATTTCATCGAGAACATTAGCCAGATCTGGTTGCCTAAGAATATATGGTGTTACTAAATCGCTAGTTGGCATATGACCGTTAGGCATGAATACTCGTCTTAATTCATTATAATTGAATAGCATTCTGGCTAAACTGCCTATAGAATAAATGTAATGCCAGCTCGGATTATGCCCAAATCTTGCAAGTCTAATTGCAGGCTCTAGTACATCCTTTAGGGGTAATTTTCCAAATCTTTGATGTGCTTCGCATAAACCCGCCACAGCACCAGGTGTTGCAATAGACCTGTAACCTTCAATATTTTCATCATTGATTACAGTAGGCCAACCGAAAACCCCAGTAACTCCTTGACCTGTTAGTTGAAACATATCGGGAGTAGCATAAACAGGTCCTTTCATCGGAAATCCTATTACGCCCCCCTTTTCTTGCATTTGATATACAAGGTAGCCTCCTCCACCTATACCACTAGATGCCGGCTCTACTACTCCCACCGCAAAACATGCTGCTACGGCAGCATCTATTGCATTTCCTCCTTGTTCAAGCATCTGTAACCCAGCTTTGGTCGCGTCTTTATCCTTGGAAACAACCATACTATTTTCAGACAGGGCCTCGTCTTTTGAAAGTTTGATTTGACTAGAATGGAATGGCAATAGAAACTCCTTGAATCTATCTTAATCTTATGGAGGAGCCTAATTTAACTTGTCACTGGTTTAAAAGTCCATCAATTATGAACCCAATATGTTTACCTCATCACTGTATATTGATGGATGGGACAATACAAACTATTATCCAAACAATGTGGTCTTATATTCTTCCATTTAGAGAAGATTGTTAAAATAGGAAGTATAATAGGTCAAGTAGATATACTGTATGGTTATGGTAATTATTTTTTAGAGGAAGTATAAATGTTGATCTTAGCTCCCCCAAGCGAAGGTAAGTCTTCTGAAAATTTTGTAAATGTCAAATTTAATGAAACAGATTTTATCTTCAAACAAAAGGTCAAAATAATTCTTGAATTGTTGAAAGAATTAGATCAAAAGAAAATCATTTCCATTTATGGCACTACCTTAGAAAAAGCCAATGTGTTACATCAGAAGAATTTAAATATTTTTAAAAATAATTGTTCCAAAGCGATAGAAAGATACACAGGAGTTGTTTTTAAAAACATTGATTGGAATTCACTCAATATTGATTCGAAAAATTATTTGAACCAACATATGAGAATATTAAGCGGACTGTTTGGAATATTAAAACCAGATACTTTAATACCGGATTACAAATTAAAAATGAATGTACTTTCGTTGGCTAATTTCTGGGAAAAAGATATTTCAAATTACCTTGAAAATGAAGACCTTATTTTAGATTTATTACCTGCTATCCATAGAAAAGCTTTCCATTTAGAAAAAAATATTGTGAGAATCAACTTTATGATCCGTAAAAATGGTAAATTATCTCAATCAGCACATTCTGGCAAAGTTGTAAAAGGGAAATTTATTCGTTTTTTAGCCCAAAATAATGTTCAAGATATGTATGGCATAAAAAAATTCGAATATGATGGATATAAGTGGAATGGAAATATTTTTATAAAGAGTGAGTTATGATATTTGGCGCATGAATATTCGTTTTGGATTTCTTTTTATAATACTTATGTTAGCTATTTCGTGTAGTGGAAATGCCCAGGCCACTATCGCCCAAAACATTGAACAACAGTCAATACCTCTACCTACAGATACTCCCAGTTCGCATTACCTAAATGGTTCATCAGATGCCACTCCTGATATACAAGTTGATGAATCAAATAAACAAACTCAGTCCTGTAAATTAACTGGGGGAGAAGTTGTTCAATCTGGTTGGTTTGGCAAAGATACAGGATCTAATTATTGTAACCAATGTATGTGCCTTAATGGTGGTTTAGCATGTACGAAAATGGCATGTCAGGTTAAAATCATAACTAAATGATTATATAGGATTATCTGAGCTGCTGGAGTGTAATGACTAAAAAGTGAAAATCAACCCCTAAAAAAATATTGAGATTTTCCGTATTGATTTAATATTAGCAATTGAATATTATGCTGGGTATGTAAATTTCTATCTGGATTGGATAAAAGTGACCACTGAAAAACAAATTGAAGTATATGGAACTCGTTGGTGTGGAGATTGTGCCCGAGCCAAACTTTTAATGGATCAACATAAAATTAAATATAATTGGACGGATATTGATGACCATCCAGAATTTCAAGAGCTAGTTAGATCTTTGAATAATGGGAATAATGTTGTGCCAACAATTGTGTTTCCAGATGGTTCATCCTTAAGTGAACCAAGCAATTCGGAACTACTTAAGAAACTAAAGATTTGATTTAATTTTTCATTATTACCGGGTTAGTAAAACTAGACCATCATTAATCTACAGTTTCCTATACGTAAACATATAACCAATAAGTAACCCCACGCATATATTGACTTTCCATTTGTAATTCATGTAATGTAAAAAAACTATATAAAAATGTAAAAAAATAAAAACATTACCTTAAGCATTATATATAATATGTAAATAACAGGCATATAGAGGTAAAATAAATGGGACGCAAGCAAATCAATGAGAAAATAATTCGTACGGCAGTAGCTATATATTTAAGGGAATGGAAAAGAAAGCTTTATGATCCTGATTATAAGAATATGACGTACAGCAATATAAGAGATGAAGTTTGTGAAAGATGGGGCCCTGAATGCGTAAGTATTGAAACTCTTAAGCCACACTTTAGATCTTTACGTGATCAATTAAGTGCATTGCCCGAAGCAAAAATTTATGATGAAAAACCGCGTGAGGACCTGCTACTTGAACCATTCAGAGATACGGATCTTCCGTGGGATGCCCCTGATTCAAATGTACTTTTATTCGCCCTATGGAATGCAGGACAGACAGTTGGCGTAGCAAAGTGGGCTTTGAAATTACGTGGCTTCTTTAGTGATCTTTCTAAAGACCAAAAATTTTGGAGACAAGATCAGTTCGCTGCTCTATTGGTAGTGGCAGGGTATTTTGACGAAAGGGATAGCGTGGGAAGAATTCGAGGTAATTC
>CAYTFF010000059.1:0-553 GCA_964437045.1 uncultured Dehalococcoidia bacterium | reverse complement strand
TTAACGATAAGTCCATGTGAGAATCGATAGTCCTTCAGGCAAAAAATTAATAACAAAAATTGAAGTAGGTCAATGTAATAATAATTTTTTGTTTTTAAATATTCATCTGATACAATAATTATTAAGTATATAAAATATATTTTTAGGGAGAGTTATGAGCAAAGTAAATGATTATTTAAAAACAATGGCAGAATCCAGAGCAAATGTGATTAAGAAACTTAAAGATGTCCCTAATGATTTAATGACCCGCCCAATACCTCATGCAGCCCTATTGGAGGTCTATGAAAATGCTATCCCAAATAACATGTATATAAGGGCTGTGTTTTATAAATTAGTGTCCCATGAAATAGAACATACGATACAGCTTGCCAAAGCACTTAGAAGTCTAAATGTCCACCTAAGTGAAGCGGAACAAATTCTGGAGGAACTTGGAGAAAGTCGTGGTAAATTGATTGGAATGTTATCTACATTGACTGATGAAGAGTTAGATACTAAACCTTCTGTAGAAGACTGGTCTCCCAGAGAGGTGGTTGATCATATTCTAGAAGTAGAA
>CAYTFF010000058.1:3648-7497 GCA_964437045.1 uncultured Dehalococcoidia bacterium | reverse complement strand
CGTCTTTCTAATTGCATCAACAGTTATAAGGAGCTTTTGAAATTTTATTAAATCCAACACATTAAGAAGTGGAGCGGGTAGTGTTCTAACCTTTGCAAGATTCCTCGCAGAGTATACAACATTATGGTCAGAATCTTTTGTCACAATAAGTACTGAAAAATTATCAGCTATTTTCAAATTTTTAAGTACTTGAACCATTTGCTTTGTTTTTGGCTGATTTAATCCAAAATCATCAAGCACGAGGAGTTCTTTACTTTGAACTTTGTCTGTCAACATTGAGTTTATGGCCAAACGTTTTAGTCTTTTAGGAATTACCTGTCGGTAACTTCTAGGTCTTGGGCCGAATGCAATACCCCCACCTCTCCAATGGGGTGCCCTTATGCTACCTTGCCTGGCACCGCCAGTATGTTTTTGAGGCCTAATTTTTCGTCCGCCGCCAGATACTTCAGCTCGGGTTTTCGTTTTTACTGTACCCTGTCTTAAGTTTGCCATCTGGGCAACCATTACTTGATGGACTACATTTTTGTTTATTGGGGAAGCGAATACCGAGTCGCTAGCCTCAATGGTATCTATCGCTTTACCTTCCTTATTTAATACCGATAGGTTCATGATTTATTACCTTTAACATTGCTGGATTTTTCAATAATCAATAAAGAATTCTTGCCACCTGGAACACTGCCCTTGAGTAGTAAAAGGTCATTTTCAATATCAGCCTGAACAACCTCTAAATTTCTAGTGGTCACAAAAACGTTACCCATATGCCCAGCCATTTTCTGCCCTTTCCAGACTCTTCCGGGATAAGTTCCTGATCCAATAGAGCCAGGGGCTCTATGCCTATCAGATTGACCATGAGTTTTTGGGCCGCCTTTAAATCCATATCGTTTTACACCACCGGCAAACCCTCTACCTTTTGACGTACCTTTAACATTAACAAGATCACCTGGTTCCAAAAAGTCCATCTTTATCTCTTGGCCAACCTGAATGTCAGATAGATCTAGGACTCTAAATTCTTTAAGGTTACGGAACTGTTTGCCTACCTTGCTAAGATGACCTTTTTCGGGAGAATTCAACTTCTTGGTTTCATTAAAGCCAATTTGCACCGCCGTATAACCATCTTTTGCCTCAGTCTTGACTTGGGTTACTAGGCATGTGCCAGTCTTAATAACTGTTACAGGCTGTACTCGGCCATCTTCTTTGAAAACCTGAGTCATCCCAATTTTTTTCCCTAATAAACTTTGTAATGTCATTTTTATCTCTTTATAACTTGATTGAAATGTCCACTCCGGCAGGAACACTTAACCTTGTCAACGCATCTATAGTTTTTGAAGTTGGTTCTAAAATGTCTATTAAGCGTTTATGTGTCCTCAATTCAAAGTGCTCTCTGGAATCTTTGTCTACATGTGGTGAACGGATAACACAGAACCTCTTTATCCGTGTTGGCATGGGTATTGGCCCTGCAACTTGCGCACCTGTCCTTTCAGCTGCCTCTAATATTTGGGTAGTTGAAAGATCCAAAATCCTATGGTCATAAGCCTTTAATTTAAACTCCAACCGCTTGGGCAGTAACTGATTTAGGTGCTTCTGTGTATTCCTTAAACTCCATAGTGAAATTTGCCCTTCCTTGCGTTAAGGATCGGAGGTTATTTGCGTAACCGAAAATCTCAGCAAGTGGGGCCCATGCTCTTACGCTTTGGGTGGAGCCTTCTCCTTCAATATGGCGTATTTGTGCTCGTTTACTATTTAGATTTCCCAGGACATCACCTAAGAAATCTCCAGGAGTCACTACTTCTAAATCCATAATCGGTTCTAAAAGAACAGAAGCTCCTTTTCGTAGAGCTTCTTTAACTGCAATAGATCCAGCTGCCTTGAAAGCCATTTCTGAAGAATCAACCTGATGGTACGTTCCATCTACCACAGTAACTTTAACGTCTATAACTTTATACCCACCTAAAATACCGGTTTCAAGAGCCTCTTCGATTCCCCGTTGTACAGCGGGTATATATTCCCTTGGTACAGCACCTCCAACGATACGATTAACGAATTGGAATCCTGAACCTCGTTCTAATGGCTCCACTTCTATCCAGACGTGCCCGTATTGTCCTCTACCTCCTGACTGTCGTACAAAGCGGCCTTCAACTCGGCATGGTTTAGTGATAGCTTCTCTATAGGATACACTTGGACGCCCAACATTAGCTTCAACACTAAATTCTCGCCTCAGGCGCTCTACTAATACCTCTAGATGTAACTCTCCCATTCCGGCGATAATGGTCTGTCCTGTTTCTTGGTTATAACTAACCTTGAACGTAGGATCTTCATCAGCAAGTTTAAGTAACGCATCAGTTAGTCTGTCTTGGTCCATCCGTGTCTTGGGTTCTATGGCGACAGACACAACCGGCTCAGGAAAGTTTATTGTTTCTAATATCACAGCGTTTTTCTCCTCGGTTATGGTATCGCCTGTGAAAGTATTCTTGAGGCCTAGTGCCGCTCCAATTTCACCTACTCCAATTTCATCGACTTCTTCCCGATGTTCAGCGTGCATTTTTAATATTCTACCCATCCGCTCGCGATTGCCTTTAGCTGAGTTATACACAGTTGCCCCGGAACTGATTTTTCCTGAATAAACACGGAAGTAAACCAATCTCCCTACAAAAGGATCGGTTACAACTTTAAAGGCTAAAGCTGACAAAGGTTCTTCACGACTTGGGAGACGAGTCACTTCTTTGTTGGTTTTTGGTTCAATCCCTTTAACTGCTGCTACTTCAGGAGGTGATGGCAAATAATCTCCTATAGCATCAAGAAGTGGCTGTACCCCTTTGTTTCTCAGAGCACTCCCGAAAAGCACAGGGACTAGCATGTCATTGGTCGTTGCTTCTCTTAATGCTTGTTTTAATTCATCTTTAGTAATTTCTTCTTCTGATAAGTATTTAGATATTAAATTATCATCAGTTTCGGCAATTCTTTCTACCATAACCCTGCGGTATTCCTTAAATTGGTCCATGAATTCCTCTGGTATAGGTCCTTCTTTTGGAGCATCCATTCCATTTTCTGTATAGAGGATCGCTTTTTCCTCTATTAAGTCGATAATACCGTGGAAGCCTGATTCTTGCCCTATGGGCATTTGTATTGCAACAGGGTTGGCTTTAAGCCTGCTAGTAATCATATCCATTGTTCGTTGAGGGTCAGCACCAACTCGATCCATCTTGTTAATAAAGCAAAGGCGCGGGACATGGTACCGGTTTGCTTGCCTCCAAACGGTTTCTGATTGAGGTTGAACCCCAGCTACGGCGTCAAAGACGACTATGCCTCCGTCTAATACTCTAAGGCTGCGTTCTACTTCGGCCGTAAAATCAACATGACCAGGGGTATCAATAATATTTATTCTATAGTTTTTCCATTCACATGTGGTTGCAGCAGCTGATATCGTAATACCACGTTCTCGTTCAAGTGACATCGAATCCATGACAGCAGTACCTTCATGGACCTCACCTATTTTATGAGTTCTTCCTGTAAAATAGAGAACACGCTCTGTAACGGTTGTTTTGCCCGCATCTATGTGTGCTATAAACCCGATGTTTCGGATATTGTCTAATCCATTTGTAGCAGACATTATCACTGATCTGAATAATTGGTACCGAAAGTGGTAATCTCATTATTACCACTTATAGTGGGCGAACGCCCTATTAGATTCGGCCATCTTATGCAGATCTTCCCTCCTTTTTACAGCAGCACCTTGCCCTTTTGATGCGTCCAGAATTTCTTGAGCTAACCTTTGATACATAGGACTACCAGATTTTGAACGAGCAGCTTGGATTAGCCATTTCATTCCAAGAGCCATTCCTCTATCAGCCC
>CAYTFF010000058.1:0-3638 GCA_964437045.1 uncultured Dehalococcoidia bacterium | reverse complement strand
TACCTCTGTAGGTATGGGATAAGTTGCACCGCCTACTCTTCTGGATTTTACTTCAACCATTGGAACCGTCATGCCAAGTGCTTGTTCAAATACCTCGATTGGTTCCCTATTAGATTCTTTTTGAATTATCTCCATAGCCGAATAAAAAACTCTTTCAGCTGTGGTCTTTTTCCCATGCCACATTAGACGATTAACAAACTTTGATACGGTGATATTGTTGTATCGAGGATCAGGTGCATGGATTCTTTTTTCGGGTCTTCTTCTTCTTGCCATAATTTAACGCACTCTTGCCATACTATTGACTTCTTTTCGCCCCATACTTGCTTCTTCCTCGACGTCGCTCGTCAACCCCAGAAGTATCTAAGGCACCTCTTACAATGTGGTAACGAACTCCAGGGAGATCTTTCACTCTACCGCCCCGGATTAGTACCACAGAGTGCTCTTGGAGATTATGGCCTTCACCTGGAATATATGCAGTGACTTCCATTCCGTTAGTGAGTCTGACTCTTGCTACTTTCCTCAATGCGGAGTTAGGTTTTTTAGGCGTAACCGTTTTTACCTGTACGCAAACCCCACGTTTTTGAGGACTGTTTGTACTTCTTGTTCCCTTGTTTTTTAGCGCATTGAAAGAGTACCCAAGCGCGGGCGTTTTAGCCTTCTTATATAATTTTCTTCTACCTTTTCTAACCAATTGGTTTACAGTAGGCACAGGTCAACCCTCTCAGTGTCAGGAATTTGCAGTGCTTAAAATACCGCCGCATAATTGACAGCAAATGCCTATTCTATCAGGCAGTGCCTGGACTGTCAATACGAATTAGAGGTGAGTTAAATAGGTTAAACTGAACCAATTCATATGTAAAAATATAGGTTGAAATAGTGAATTATGGGGTACTGTTGCAGGATACTTTCGCTTACATATAATAACAACTAGAGTTTAGGACATGAAGGGGGTAAATCAATGGCAGATTATGACTTGATAATAATTGGGGGTGGTCCGGGTGGGTATGTAGCTGCTATTCGAGCTGCTCAGTTGGGTATGAAAACAATAGTGATAGAGAAAGAAAATCTTGGTGGTGTATGCCTTAATTGGGGTTGTATCCCAAGTAAAGCCATGCTAAAGACGGCCGAACTTGTTCATGCCATTCATAAGTCCAGTGAATTTGGTATTTATGTTGATAACATCAGGCTGGATTTCGCCAAAGCTATTGAAAGAAGTCGAACTATTGTTGGACGATTAAACATAGGAATTGAAGCTTTATTCAAAAAAAATGGGGTAGGGCACATTAATAGTGAAGCTCATATTATCGATCAAAATACTGTGGTTCTTTCTGATGATAACAAACAAATTGTTGGCTCCCATGTAATTATTGCGACAGGTGCTGTTCCTAAAAGCCTAAAAGGTTTTCAAATTAATGGAGATACTTGTATAACAAGTAAAGATGCATTACAGATGACCAAGGCCCCTAATAGTATGGCTATAGTTGGTGGCGGACCTACTGGTGTGGAATTCGCATACCTTTATAACGCTTATGGTACAAAGGTAACTTTAATAGAGGCAATGGAAAGACTATTACCAGGTGAAGATCACGAAATTTCCAAGGAGCTTGAAAATGCCTTATCGAAACAAGGCATTAATTCATATCTAAACTCAACTGCCTCTATTATCGAGATGAATAATGATAACGTTAAGCTGAAAATATCTAGCACCGAGCAAGAAAAAGAATTAAATGTAGAGAAGGTATTAGTTTCAATTGGTATGGAAGGAAATACAAGTTGTATACAGCCTGATAATTTGAATATAGATATTCAAAATGGATTCATAAATGTAAATGATCAAATGGAAACAAATCTAAAGGGGGTTTATGCTGTTGGAGATGTGACAGGGAAATCCCTTTTAGCACATGTTGCTATGGCTCAAGGAACCATTTGTGTAGAATCTATTGCCGGTATAGAAAATCCAGCTTTAGATTACCAGTATATTCCAAGTGCAGTTTACTCTCAACCTCAAGTAGCAAGTATAGGGTTTACTGAAGTAAAAGCTAAGGAAAATGGATATAAAATAAAAATTGGTAAATTCCCATTTGTTGCTTCGGGGAAAGCTCAGGCTTTGGGGGAACATACGGGCATGGTAAAAATGATATTCGATGATGAACTAGGTGAGCTTTTAGGTGTTCATATGATTGGTAGTGAAGTTACAGAACTTTTGGGTGAGATGTCTCTAGCTCGTTTATTGGAAGCAACCTCATTGGATTTAGGGTGGGTGGTTCATCCTCATCCTTCCTTATCTGAAGCTATAAAGGAAGCTGCTTTAGCTGCTGACGGTAAGCAGATACATATATAAATATAAAAATCGATGTTTTGATATTTGCTGTGGAGATTTTTCTACCAACAGTTTAGGATGTTAACTAAAATACCTATTAAGTCAGGGTTTATATTTAGTACCCAATTGATTTGAAATTCTAAATATATCAGGACTCTGTCAAAGGTTATAATTAATATCGGGTTCAAGGAGCGAAAATTTGGCTACGAAAATAGTAATGCCACAGATGGGATACGACATGAGGGAAGGAACTATTGTTCGTTGGCTTAAAGTTGAAGGAGATATAGTAGAAAGAGGAGAACCTGTAGCTGAGATAGAAACCGATAAAGCTGTAGTTACAGTTCAGGCATATACAGGTGGTATCTTAAGAAAAATTATTGCCAATGAAGGCATGACTGTTTTAGTTGGGAGACCTATAGGTATTGTAGCTGGCGCCGATGAAAAATTACCGGATTTTGAAGAAGAAAAACCTCCACAACATAGTTCATCAAACAAAGATATTAACGATATGTATACTGAAATATCTACTCAATCCAGTCTAACGCCCCATTTAAATAAAGATAACCTTATAAGGTCTATAAAGGTATCACCTTTAGCTCGAAGATTGGCGGATGAAAAGGGAATAGATATTTCAACAGTTAAGGGTACAGGGCCTGGAGGTAGGATCACTAAGGAGGATATTCTATTAATATCAGATTTATCAAAGAAGACTAATTCGCTAATCAATCCAACTACAATTGAGCTTTCTCCCATGCGCAAATCTATTGCCTTTGTTACTACTCAAAGTAAGCAAAGAATCCCTCACTTTTATCTTTCAATAGAAATAGATATGACAGAATCTATAAGGCTTAAAGATAAATTGAACAGTAATATAGATCATCAAAACAATCCAATTCATATGAATGATTTGATGATCTATTCATGTGCTAAGGCTTTGGCTAAACATGAAAAATTTAATTCTACTTTTAATAAAGATTATTTAGTTTTGCATTCCGCAATAAATATAGGAATCATAGTAGCTGTTCCTGATGGCTTGGTAATGCCTGTTGTAGGGGATTGTCGTGATAAAAACATCAACGAAATTGCGAGATTAAGTAAAGGAGTAATCAGACGGGCTAGAGAAGGAAAATTAACTGAACAGGATTATGCTGAAACCGCATTTAGTATAAGCAATCTGGGCATGTATAAGATAGAAAGTTTTTTTGCTATTATTAATCCATCCAATACAGCTACTTTGGCATTAGGTACTATCCAGAAAAAGCCGGTTATTCGGGGAAGTAAAATAGATATAGTTGATATGATGACTGCAAATTTATCT
>CAYTFF010000057.1:0-7556 GCA_964437045.1 uncultured Dehalococcoidia bacterium | reverse complement strand
ACTTGATTTGTCTAGAACCTTGGCAGGACCTTTTTGCGCGATGCAATTAGCTGACATGGGAGCGGATGTTGTAAAAGTAGAGGAACCTACAATAGGTGATGAAACTCGTCAATGGATTCCCCAATGGAATGGGATTTCTTGTTACTATTTAGCCATAAACCGTAATAAACGAAGTATAGGGCTTAATCTTAAGAAATTAGAGGCAATTGATGTGGCAAGAAAGCTTGCAAGTAAATCAGACATAATAATTGAAAACTTTCGTACTGGTGGAGCTGAATCATTGGGTTTAGGTTATGATAGTTTAAAGCTCTCGAATACTCGTCTTATATACTGTTCAATTTCAGGATATGGAAGAAGTGGTCCTCTTAAGGATAGACCTGGATATGACCTTATGCTTCAAGCCTATGGGGGCTTGATGAGTACTACTGGGAATCCAGGAGAGCCACCTGTAAGGACTGGGTACTCATTGGTAGATATAATGTGTGGACTGGTTGCATATGGCGGTATAATGACTGCTTTATATCAAAGAGAACATACAGGAAAAGGCCAGTACGTTGAATCATCCCTTCTTGAAGGACAGGTTGCTTCATCAGCTTTTCTCATGGTTGGACATTTAGGTATAGGTAGTATACCAGGGCCAATGGGGTCTGCTCACCCATCTTTAGTTCCCTATCAGGCTTTTCCCACAGTAGATGGATATCTCTTAATAGGTGTTGCTAACGCAGGGCTGTGGGCTCGTTTTTGTAAGGTAATACCTTACACATCAGTCGGTATAGATTCTAGATTCAGTACTAATAAACTACGAGTAGAAAATCGGAATGCCCTAGTATCTATATTAGAAAAAATGTTCAGAGAGCAAAAAACAAACTATTGGATGACTTTGCTGAATAAGGCGGGTATACCCAATGCTCCAATAAATGATATTGCTACTTTAGCAAAAGATTCTCAGGTGGCGTTTAGAAATATGGTTATAGATGTCCCTCATCCTGAAATTTCTGATCTTCGTATGCCTG
This sequence comes from uncultured Dehalococcoidia bacterium, assembly GCA_964437045.1. Taxonomy (GTDB): domain Bacteria; phylum Chloroflexota; class Dehalococcoidia; order Lucifugimonadales; family CAYTFF01; genus CAYTFF01. The sequence continues at coordinate 6,543 of CAYTFF010000057.1, read as the reverse complement.
GAAGTCCGCTAAAGCTAGAAGATAGCCCTGCTTCAGTTCGACATCATCCTCCAAATTTAGGAGAACACACTAACGAAATTTTATTGGAATTAGGTTATTCGAATAAAGAAATTTCTCTCTTAAAAGAAGTGCAGGCTATATAGGACTTAAATATATTTGTTTTAGTAGTTTGACACCCTTATGGAGTCTTCATATACTCCTAGAAACTAGGAAATTTTTCAACCTTTTCAAAAAATTTCAAGACAATTGACTGATGGTTAAGGAGATATCATATGCCTGGTGCCCTTAAAGGAATGAAAGTTTTGGATCTGACACGTACGTTGGCAGGCCCTTATTGCACGATGCAACTAGCTGATATGGGAGCAGAAGTTATAAAAGTTGAGGAGCCGACTAAGGGAGATGAAACAAGAGGTTGGCCTCCTTTTTCTGAAGAGCTGTCATCTTATTTTTTTTCTATCAATCGTAATAAACGTAGTATAGCGTTAGATCTTAAAAATCCGAAAGGAATAGAAATCATCAAGAAATTAGCCAAATCTTCTGATGTTATGATAGAAAGCTTTCGTACAGGGGCATTAGATAGAATGGGAATTGGATACAGTGACATACAAGCAATCAATCCACTGATAATTTATTGCTCTATTTCTGGATATGGTCGTACTGGTCCATTAAAAGACAAGCCTGGTTATGATCCTATGGTACAAGCATATGGTGGATTAATGAGTATAACAGGTGAACCTGGTAGACCACCTGTTAGGGCTGGATATTCTTTAGTAGACCTAATATGCGCCTGGATAGCATATGGTGGAATAGTTACTGCTCTGCTACATAGAGAGAGGACCGGAGAAGGTCAATATCTGGAAGCATCCTTACTTGAGGGACAAGTTGCTTCATCTGCCTACTATACATCCACATATTTATCAAAAGGAGTTATCCCAGATAAGATAGGATCTTCCAATCCAGCAGTACATCCTTTTCAGGCATATGCTTCAAGTGATGGGTATTTTCTTTTAGGAGTGGGAAACGATGGTCTTTGGGCTAAATTTTGTGAGGCTGTGGGTCGCTTAGATTTGCTGCAAACCCAAGAATATAAAACCAATCTATTAAGGGTTCAAAACAAGCAGGAATTAAATTATATATTGCAAGAAATTTTCTCTAATAAGACCAATTCCGAGTGGTTAAAATTATTGGATAAAGCTGGGGTACCTAATTCACCCATAAATAATATAGAGCAACTTGTGAAAGATCCTCAAGTTGCATATAGGAATATGATATTAAATATAAAGCAACCAAATGGTCAAAAAATTGGCATGCCAGCTAGCCCTCTTAAGCTTTATACAACACCCCCAACTTATCGTAGGCATGTGCCAAAACTGGGTGAACACACTCATGAAATTCTGAAAGAATTAGGATATACAGAAGATGATTTAAGGGGTATGCTCAGATCAGGTGTTATCAAGTAAATATATCTTGGGTTTATAAGAATACTACTAATCCTGTTAATTAGTTTTATGTATAAAGCGCTTCTATTAGATTTAGATGGGACTACAATTGACGAAAAGGAAAGCATATCACCGTCTGTGGAGAGGTCAATACGGAAAATCTCCAAATTATTAACAGTAAGTTTTGCCTCTAGTAGAGACTATATAATGGTAGATAAATTTGCTAATGAAGTGGGGCTGGTATCTTTACAGATTTCTGAGGGAGGGGCAAGAATTTTCCATTCACTAAATAAAGAAGTAGTGTGGTTTAAGGCTTTGAAATTTCAAGATATGAAGAATATTGTTGAAACCCTAACGACACTAAATATAGATTTCATGGCGGTGGATGGAAGTAAATGTATCAATAAGATCGAGGAAATTACAGAGTGGAATATTACTAGGATTACAGCCTACAATATGTCTATAGCTCAGGAGAATTGGTTGGCGGAAAGATTCTCAAATGGCCATGATATAAACGTAGAAAAAATTATTAGAACTGATAATGGATCTACAATGTTAGATTTCACACATTCGACTGTTAATAAGGGAAATGGCGCAATAGAATATGCTCGCTTAATGGGATTGGATCTAAAAGATATTATAGCTGTCGGAGATAGCTATAATGACATTTCATTATTAAAAGTCTGTGGACTAAAAATTGCTATGGAGAATGGAGTAACAGAGCTTAAGCATATAGCCGATCATATTGCTCCACCAGCCCGTGAAAATGGTTTAGCAACTGTTATCAATACTGTTATTTACCCAATGGTTAGTTAGTTTTTTTTAGTTTCTGCTTGGTAATATTTTTGACGCTTTGTAATACGTAGGATTGCAGATCTCGAACTTCTCCATAGACAGCTGACCGAAAATAGGAGCTATATTCACCCATTTTACGGAATTTCTTGTAACGCTGCTTGACCAATTTGTTGACAGATGTTGTTTGAAGGGTTGCTAATTCATGAACTAATGAACGTCTGAGATATCTAGCAGCTTCATTGGGGTTAAGATGGGCTCCACCATGGGGTTCTGGAATAACAGAATCAACTATTCCAAGCTCCTTGCAAGAACTAGCACTTATTTTAAGTAATTCAGTAATCTCTGGAGTTTCCTCTATGTCTCTATAAAGAATAGATGCGGTGCTTTCTGGCGAAATAGCCGAGTAAATAGCTTTTTCAAGCATTAGAACACGGTCAGCAATGGCAATGGAAAGCGCACCTTCGCTACCACCGACGCCAATTACAGTAGCGATTGTAGGTACAGGCAAGCTGGCCATCACTGACATAGTAGTTGCTATTGCATTACCTAATGCCTGTTCTTCGGATTTTAGACTTAATTCTGGTCCAGGTGTGTCAATGAGAGTTATTAGTGGGATTCCAAATTTTGCAGCTAATTTCATTATTCTTTGTGCTTTACGAAATCCATCAGGAATATTACGTCCATTTTGTCCAATAACAGCGACAGATTGTCCGCCTAAGAATCCAACTCCACATAACATTGATTCGTCATCAACATATCGTCTATCTCCATGTAGTTCTATGAAATTTGAAAATATCCTTACGGCAAAATCTAATGAGGTTGGCCTATTCTCATGTTTAATTAGTTTTACTGATGTGTTTGAAGGTAATGTTAGAGATTCCTTTAGCTCTTTTTTATATTTCCTCTTTGGCTTTAATGTATATAAGGAACCGAGCAAATCTAAAAGAGTGGCTAGAATATCCTTTAAATTTTCTCTGCTCACTATTTTGTCAATATGTCCATTTCGTAAATGGAATTCAGCGGTATGGACGTCATCAGGTAATGGCACATCACTGGAATTAGAAATTGTCCTCAGAGAGCTTAGCCCCACCAGGGCTCCAGGTTCTGCAATTATAATGTCAGCTAGATTTGCGAAACTAGCATACATTTGACCCGTAGATGGATTAGCAAGTATTGTAATTAATGGTAGTCCTTTATCTGATAATTTGTTAGCAGCAATTGATGTTTTAGCCATTTGCATTAATGACAAAATACCCTCTTGAACTCTAGATCCTCCTCCACTTACTACAGCGATCACAGGGATCTTTTTTTTAGAAGCCATTTCCAAGCACAAGGCTATTTTTTCCCCCACTACTGAACCCATACTCCCGCCCATAAAACCAAAATCCATGACTAAAAGGGCTGCGGGTGTGCCACCAATTAAACAAGTCCCAGTGACTACTGCCTCTGTTAATCCAGTACGCTGACGATCTTTGGTTAGACGTTCTTCATATGGCATTCGGTTAGAAAAGGAAAGAGGGTCAATAGATATAAGTGATCGATTAATCTCATTAAAAGTTCCAGCATCAGCGAGAAGAGCAATACGTTCCCTGGCCCCTAGATTGTAATGAAAATGGCACTTAGAGCAAATTCTATAAGTTGTATATAAAGGATCATCCCTTATATCAGTGTGGCAAGACAAGCATTTTTCTCGAATGTCAGTGGAATTTTGTACCTTGACTTCAGTCATTTCAGGGTTTATTAGCAAACTCAGAAATTTAGAAAGGTTTCTAGCCATAGTTTTTCACCTATCCATGCTATTGGCAATTATTTATATAACTTCGCGAGCTTTGCCGGGTTCACCTGGTGCTACGATTCCCTCATCTTCTAATTGTTCCATAAGTCGAGCTGCCCTAGGATACCCTATACGTAACCGGCGCTGCAATAGTGAAGTTGAAAGAGTTGAATGATTATTTGCAAGATCAATTGCCTTATCTAATAATTGATCCTTAGGAAATTCTTCCTCTTCCTCTTCTTCTTCATAGTCGAGAGAAATTTCCCCGACTGGAGGTCCTGAAACTGTTGCCCAATATCTAACTAGGCCCTCAATTTCCTGATCAGAAATGAATACACCCTGTGTTCGTTTGGGTTGTAGTCCATCCAATGGCAAATAAAGCATATCACCACGTCCAAGAAGTTTGTCTGCTCCTGCAGAATCGAGAATTGTTCTAGAGTCAACCTGAGATGCCACAGCGAAACTTACTCTGCTTGGGAAATTCGCCTTTATTAAGCCAGTTACCACATTCACTGAAGGCCTTTGAGTCGCTAGAACCAAATGGATACCAGTTGCTCTACCTAACTGGGCAAGTCTACAAACTGAATTTTCAGCTTCATATTGTGAAGTCATCATTAGATCAGCTAATTCATCTATTACAACTACGATATATGGCATTTTACGCGAAGTTTTTTTATTGAAAGCCAGTATGTTTCTGGAGCCATTTTCTTCAAAGGCTTTATACCTTCTAAACATTTCCACTATAAGGCCTTTAAGAAGATTCACTGCTTCGTCAGCTTCTACTACTGTTGGTCTCAAAAGATGAGGTATACCGTTATAAGGGTTAAGCTCTACTCTTTTAGGGTCGATTAAAAGTAAACGGAGATCTTCAGGGGATTTCTCCATTAATAAGCAAGAAATTATAGAATTGATGCACACGCTTTTTCCGCTGCCTGTAGCACCTGCTATAAGTAAATGAGGCATATGAGTTAGATCTGTTGTTACAACCTCTCAACCGCTACCTTTTCCAAGGGCAATTGGTAGTTGAGATTTTGCTCTAAGTTTTTCATATTTTTCACTCTGCATGACTGATCTTAAAGTGACTACACTAGGATTGGAATTAGGTACTTCTATTCCAACCACTGATTCCCCTGGTACCGGGGCCTGAATTCTTATACTAGGAGCTGCTAAAGATAGAGCCAGATCTTTTTCTCTAGCCACTATGCTACCGACTTTAACTCTAGTTTTATTTTCAATGCGCGTGACAATTGGCCTTCCATAACTGTCGAGCTTAACTTGTCCCGAGAAATCTTTTTCTCGAATATCTTTGTAGCGACGATTCCAGCCTGGTTCAAGCCCATACATAGTCACTGTTGGTCCAGGTTTGATTTGCTTCACATTTACTTCTATTCCATATTCACCAAGAGTCCTAACAATGGTTCCAGCAGTGGTTCTTTGATCCTCTTCTGACACACTATTTTCAGGTGCATCCCAAAGCATATCAATAGGAGGCATTTTCCATGGTTTTTTGTATGGAATTTTATCAATTTTTGGTTTCTCTTCAATAGTACTTGGATCAGTATAATATACTGTTGTTTTTTCAGATTCTATTGAAGATAATTTAAGTTGACTACCCCATTCATTTGTTAGTTCTTTATCTGCATCACCAGATGGTTGAGTATCTATAAGATCATCGTCAGCATATATTTCGGGAATTTCTTCTTCATCTATATAATTTTCGATTTGACTAACCGAAGATTCCGCCATAATAGGGTTACTAGTGGAAATCCTATTTGGAGAGGAAGATAATTTCTTAATTAATCCTTGTGTGATCTTCTTGGTATATAAGAAAATCAAAGCAAAATAGGTATAGGAACTGACGACTGTTAATTTTCCAAATTTAGATAAATCTATAAATAGCGCCATAGTCCTTTTCAAGATTTTCGCTAACAATCTTATAGTACTCAGTATTACACCCGGGGTTTTTTTAGGGAAGGCAATCCAGACTCCAGCTATAGTTAGAGGGATAATTCTTATTAACCCAAGATACTGGTCAGACCCTCTTAACGTATATCCTAGGGTTCCTCCTAATGTTGAATCGTAAAATATGCCGGAGGTAGCTCTCCAGTATGCAAGAATGCCGATGAGTGAAGAAAGTAATAAGATACATCCAGCCCAGATCGTCAGATTTCGTAAAATAAGATTGCAATGGGGATTATACCAATACCAAAATATCTTATTCCAGTATCCCGTATCTCTATAAGCCAATTGTTAAGAGTTCCACTAAAGATGGTCAGTAAAATCAGGACAATAACTAGCATTAAAAATTTACGGCGCCAAGAGGTTAGCAAGAAACGGAATGGTTTTTTGAATGATGGAAATTTATTTATCCGTTTTCTTTTAAAAGATTGCAAATTATTAATATTAGTTTCTGGGAACTGCAATTTTACCCTCGTTAGGCTGCTAATTTATAACTCTACATTTACAGGCAATATTACAGGGGATCTTCCTGTCTCTTTATAAAAGAATTTTATCAAAGCATTTTTAACCATGGTA
>CAYTFF010000056.1:4937-7578 GCA_964437045.1 uncultured Dehalococcoidia bacterium | reverse complement strand
AGGCAGGAATAAGAAGAAGTACAAGGGCTGACGCCTTTGCCGCCGACGCGGGCTCTGGAGCCACACTATTTTAGAAGGGCGTTGCTTAATGTTCATCATTAGACAACCTCCTCTCCTCCTCTCTCAACGCACACTTTTTATAATAACTGCCATAAGGCTCCTTATGAATAATTTAAGTAACCTAGGCAAAGTATATATAATTTCACTGTAACTTTAAATATTGCGGTATAAAACTTAATCCTACCAGCTTAATTGACATAATAAATATAGTTTAGTTAACATATATTATATTGGTTAAGTGTACTAACTAGTTCTGCAATTATTAAAAGTAGAGGAGAAAAATCAGATTGCCTCTTTTATATTCTGAAATGCAAGTATTTAGGCAATGGTGGCTTTGGGTAATAATTCTTGTACCCACGACTATATTGCTATATGTGATTATAGGGCAAATTAATGAAGGTAACTTAAGCTTGGTGATAGTATTTTGCATTCTAGGAGTAGGGTTTCCTTTGTTTATGTATAAACTCCAACTAAAGACCGAAGTGACTGAAAAAGGTATACATATTCGCTTTTTCCCATTTCATTGGAAATGGATCTTTTTCAAATTCGATGATATCGAACTAACATATGCTATTACTTATAATCCTTTGATGGATTATGGTGGTTGGGGTATTAGATATGGTTTTAAAGACAGAGGCAAAGCTTATAATGTAAGCGGTAACCAAGGCGTTTTGATCAAATTCAAGCGTGGTAAAGATGTTTTAATTGGTTCAAGCAACCACGACAAACTTAGGCAAATAATTAATGAAAGGGTATCAGCTCTAAACGAAAAGATTAAGGCAAATAGTTGATCTTTTCAATTTTTCAATATGATGGTCTGATAAGAAATGTATCTGGAGATTATTGGGCTAGATACCCTATTGGTACTACTCCTATTTGCCTTACTACAGATACTGAGTCACTGTATACCTTCATTGATTTTACCTTATTACCCTCAAACTGGAAAAATTCAGCAAAATACCAGGACACCTTTTTACCAGTAGCGGGTACTCCCATATAATCTCCTAAGTGTGTTCCTTCAAATTTGCCTTCACCAACTATTTGATTTCCTGTCCCTACGTTGTCTATGCCAGTTATTTTTCCGTCAGGGAACGATTCCCAAGAGCTCTTAATAAAGCCTAAAAATGCTTGTTTATCAATGCGTCCGCCGTCGTTTTTCGCAAAGAAATAATCGTTAGCTAATAGACTTTCAAAGTAGTTTAAATCCTTCCCGTTAAAGGCATCATAAACATCTTGCGGAACCAAATTGGTTTTGTTTTGCTGAGTCAAAGCATTACCTCCCACTATGGAATTAAAATTCTCAATTGTTAGATGTTTTGGCTAAGATAAATTACCTTACTAATTATCATGATTTATCCTGAAGCTTTCTAGCATGTCGGAATGAACGAACTGAATTGATTGTGTAATCTATTCCAATTAAACACAAAACAAGTTGTTCAACAATTGATAAGCTTATTTCACCACGGAATAAACTGCTGATTCCCATTCCACTACCAGCAATACAAATTATTCCTAACAATACGGCAATATGCATCAAAAGTGCTCTTTTTGAAGGAATTAATTCAGCCAATATACCAATTAAGATTAAAGGCAGCCCTATAAAGGATGGAATTAAAGCTGTAACACTGGTTGCTGAACCATCTAAATAGCTAGCTAATAAATAGAAAACTATTCCTAAAGCTATAAGGAGTAGTCCGATATATTTTGTGTATTTTTGCATAGTCAATCCTTGGAAGCCAGGAAAGACTAATAATAGATGTGGTGTAAATTGTTTCATATTTAAGAATATATCCTTTCAGTAAATATATGACGTTTAGATTATTGAGTGTAAAACTTAGACATCATTAAACACATATTTGATATTTTGATATGCCGAAGGGTTTAAGAGAAATATAAACTTCATATTAATCAGGGCGTTGTGCAGCTCCTCTTAGAACCTCCATTAGGGAACATCCTTCTTTTTCCTCTATAAATTTAGTTGATTCATTTAGCATAAATTCACAGTTAATCCCACCAAAACTTGTAGCTTTAACTTGCCAGGTTCCTACTCCATCCCAATTAGTAGTTGGAAATTTTACTCCTCTCAAATATCTGAAAGTATCAGAACGAGCATTACTCTCCATATGTTCAGATATTAAGGATTGAATTTCAGTTTCTGATAAGGTCGGCTCAACACCAGTTCCTTGAATTTGATCGTTAGAACAAGCAATCAAAACTGAAAAGCACATAAGAATAATAATTAAATAGTAATGACTAGAAACTAATTTTAACTGATTCATAAATAATGTTTCCCCCTAGCATTACATTGTAACAGAATAATTTTATCAGTAGATAGATCAATTGGAAGTTCCTGATAATGGATATTATGGTGAATCACCGAATAAAGATACATAATATAAGTGTTATTTAAATATAGAATTAAATATTTACTAGGGTGCTATAATGAATCTATATAATATCGTCAATATACGGAGGTTGTCAGATGCCGTTCGATAATTTTGCGGATAATCGTTGGCTTTCATCAATAGTCACATTAGGCATTTTTGGCTCTTTCCTTTTTATTTCAATAGTTCTGAATTTA
>CAYTFF010000056.1:4581-4927 GCA_964437045.1 uncultured Dehalococcoidia bacterium | reverse complement strand
ATCTTTATTATCCATACCTGATTTAGAAGATGTGCGCGAATCTATAACAGTCGGGTGGACCATAGTTATGGTCTTACTAATTGGACACTCGCTAGCCAGGTTATCTACCTTTGCAATTAATTGGTATATACGCACCGTAGCGAGTCGAACTGAGACTCAATTAGACGATAAACTCCTGCCAATTATCCGACGTATCCTTATGGCAGCTATATATGGCGTTTCTATTCTTATGATTTTGGATACTTTAGGTGTTTCGATTAGCCCCCTTCTTGGTGGTTTGGGTATTACTGGGTTGGCTGTTGCACTAGCACTACAACCAACTCTGGGTAATTTTTTTGCAGGTACC
>CAYTFF010000056.1:0-4554 GCA_964437045.1 uncultured Dehalococcoidia bacterium | reverse complement strand
TCTGGATATGTAGTAGAAGTTGGTTGGCGTAGCACTAAGATTCGTACCTGGTTAAACAATTTGGTTATAGTACCTAACTCCGTACTTGCTGATACTATTGTAATAAATTATCAAGCCCCTGATCCGGCGATTAATATAATGATTACCTGCGGGGTAAGTTATGAAAGTAATCTAGATACCGTAGAAAAAGTGGCTCTAGAGGTTGCAAATGAAATTTTGGAAACCTGTCCTGACGCTGTAAAGACCATGAAGCCATTTTTCGGCTTTGAGAAGTTTGGGGAATCAAATGTTGATTTTTGGATATTTATGCAGACAAAAAATCGAGGCGGTAGTTTCGTTGTAACTAATGAACTGATTAAGAGTTTGCATGCACGTTTTGCCAAAGAGAATATTGAGATTAACTATCCGGTTCGTAAGGTTGTATATCCAAATCAAAACAAGTCAGATATTGGTTGATATAATTTAGTGTCAAAGTGATTAAATTTACTGTGGTTGCAAAAATTTTAGTTGAATTGCGCCCTAAGTTGTTTTTTATCTATTTTGCCCACCGGAGTTAATGGCATTTCTTCTATTATTTCTATTTGTTTAGGACACTTGTAGTTGGTCAACATTTTTTTGCAAAAACCTATTATCTCATGAGGCGTTACTTTTGCTCCATTTTGTAAAACTACTATACCAGTAACTCGTTCCCCCCACTTTGAATCTTGCAAACCTATTACGGCTGCTTGAACTATTTTTGGATGCTCGCATAAAGTATCCTCAACATTTCTTGAATAAACATTTAAGCCGCCAGTAATTATCATATCTTTTTTCCGATCCATGATGTATATGTAACCACCTTGATCCATTTTCCCAAGATCTCCAGTGTGTAGCCATCCATTACGTAATGTCTCTAAGGTTTCGGATTCATTATTCCAGTAACCTTTCATTACATGGGGTCCTTGTACAATAATTTCTCCAGTTTCTCCTTGTTTAACATCTTGGTCTGAATTGTCAACTATTCTAAGCTTAACCATATTTACTGGTTTTCCGCATGAGGCTAATCGTTCTACTAAATAATCTGGACCTGTCTTAATATGCTCTTCTTGGTTTAATCTGCAGATCATATTGGCAGCTTCCATTTGGGCATATCCACCCTTAAGGGATGATCCGAAAAAATCCATCGCTTCCTTGAGTCGCTCAGTATGAAATGGGGCGCCCCAATAAAGTAAACAACGAAGGCTGGAAATGTCATAGTCCTCTTTCTTTGGATAATCCAAAAGCATATATACCATTGTTGGAGCGAGAAATACGTGAGTCACTCGTTCTTCTTGAACAGCTCTATAAAAATTTTGTGGATCAAATTTATCGAGTATAACGTTGATACCACCTTTTAACATGGTTGGTAACACTAAAAAGCCTGTGGCATGAGGTAGTCCTGCTGCATGTAATGTTACACATCCATCAATTATTTCGTCTTCCAATATATGCCCTGTTGCTATACTGATCCAGGTTTCATGGGTATGAATGACTCCTTTAGATTTTCCAGTTGTACCGCCTGTATACATCAAAGCATATATTTTTTCGGGTCCAATATTAAACTTCACTTCATCTGCGCTGGATTTCTTTAGAATTTCATAGAATCCTAATATATATTTGGGCAGAGGTTTTTGAGATTTATTAATACAAATAAAGTTCTTTATATTTGGGCAAAGATCACGATTGTGGATAACCGTAGAAAGCATTACTTCTTCAAAAATGATGGTGTTTGCTCCAGAATCGTTAACTATAGACGCCCATTCTTTGATATGGAGCCGAGACAAAAGAGGAACTTTTATTGCCCCAATTTTAGCGACTGCGAAGTCTGATAATAAATATTCTATAGAATTTGAGAGTAGTAAACATACGCGGTCATCAGGCTTAATATTTAAATCTTGAAAGCCATTGGCTAAATGATTAACTTGAGTGTGAAATGTCTCGTAAGTTAATCGAATATCTCCAGAAACTATAGCTGTTTTGTCTTTAAATATCTTCGCACAGTCGTCTTCTAGCGCACCAATGTGCTGGTTAAGCATATGATCCTCATGTCAAATGTACTTTATGAGATTGGAAATCTCTTAATGTATGGAACCTTACAATAGACTGTAGGTCAAAACAATTCAAATGCCAATTATAAGCAGGATTATAACTTCTTAATTTGATAAAAATTTATTAGATACCATATAAATTGTGATTATGATATTTTATAAATATATGAGCAAAACAAATTGGAAGGATGTGTTTAATGATTACTACAATTAGTGTCCATTACATCAATGCTGGATTAAAGCAAGAAGCCTTGGATTTACTTGAAGCAACAACTATTTTAGGTAGAAAACAAACAGGTTTCATAGCTAGAGATATTTTTATTGCTGTTGATGATCCTATGAAAATGACAACAGTAACTTCTTGGGAAACCAAAGAACAATTGGATGCTTGGGGACAAAATGCTGATCGGCCAAAAAGAGCTAAAGATGCTCCCCCACTTTTTTCTAAAGTGGACATTCAAGTATACGAAGAGCATAAAGTTCAGTAAGTTATAAAAAGTTTAACCTTTTATAACTAGATATTGTCTCGTAGACAATTTCGGCTGATTTAGGGAAATGGTATTTCTAATAATATAACTTCGCTGTTAGGATCAGCTTTTAATTGATCACTAACGTTTTTATTGAAACGTGAAACGCGTGTGACGATAGAATCCTGAGAGTTGGTACTAGTATAATATAAATAAACCAGACCATTGTAATGAAACCATGGATCTATCGCAAAGCCTAACAAGCCATTATCATCGCCATTGGATACCACTCTATCCGTGATATCTAAAAATGTGTGATTTTCCGAAGGATGATGATTACTTGGAGCTTGATTTACGAAAAGATCAACTATTCCAACATTAAAGACTTTATAAGCATGTATGTCACTATTTATTGGGTGTATATAAGGAGTTTCTCTTTTAAAATTCAAAGACGGGAAACGTCGGCTAACAATTAGAGGGACTGTTGGCTCTTCTACTCCAATAACCTCAATAACCTCTAAAGAATTTAAAGCGAGATTTACAGAATCGATAGTTTCTGAAGCTATTGTATTTAAAGAAGAATTATACTCGCTTTCAATCGTAGCAATAGCATGATTAATATTAATATTTTCTATTTCCGTATTTGTGTTGTTTAGGTTGAAACTAGAGCAATTAGAAAGAAATATTATAGAGACAAAAAATGAAAGTACAATTATATTTTTCAATTTCCCCCTTTATCTTTAAAGCCAATCAAAATTCTACATAAAATATTATTCTTTGTGTGAACTTCGGATTTTATTATATTTTACCAGTATTTACATATTAAATAACAGCAGAAACATCTATCTCGACTAACATTTCTGGCGTTGCCAAAGCTTGGACAACTACTCCAGTCCCACAAGGGTAAATCCCGTCGAAATGTTTGGAAATCACATCGTAAACCTGCTCACGATGCCTTGGATCAGTAATGTAAGTAGTGATTTTACATATATTGTTGACTGAAGCACCACATTCTTTAAGGAGAGTTTTTACACACTTGCAAGCGTTATCTGCCTGAATTGTTACGTCTCCCACTCCATGGAATCTTCCATCTAGATCAAAACCAGTTTGTCCTCTTAAAAACACTAAATTCCCGGCCCGTACCGCCATAGAATATTTGGCATTATATTTTGCCTCTGGGTAAAAAGTACGTGTCTCATATTTTCTCACTCTTATAATATTAGTCATTATCTCCCTCGTGTAAATTAATTTAATTAGCCTAAAATATTAATCCAATACCAATAAATATTTTAATAGTTCATATTACTGTATCCAAATTTAGACAAATATGACACTGTTTATGTATACTGAATCTTGTCCCTGATTTGATAGATTCTATTCAGTGTTGGTAATTGTGTATCAACCTGTGACTTTAAATAATTATATCAAGATTCTCGGTTTATATAGGTGATTGAAATGGCTTTATATGGAAACTTGAACTAATGGGTTTAAAGATTGCTTTAGGAAAATTGAAAAAAGTTATATTAATTACTTTAGGTTTGGTTTGTTTAACTTTAGGTATTATTGGGTATGTAATCCCAGGTTTACCAGGAACCATCTGGCTTATTCTAGCCGCTACATTTTTTGTTAGATCCTCTGAACGACTATATAACTTTGTAGTACAGAATAGGTTTTTTGGTAGACAGGTAAGGGAATTTCTTGAAACCGGCACTATGCCTAAACGAGCAAAAATTATTTCCCTCACCTTTATGTGGATCTTCTCTATTAGTTCAGTTCTTTGGGCGCCTTATTCGTGGTTATTTGATGTCCCAATTATTGTATTGGCAGGCATTGGTACTATATATATTCTTACCAGACCTACAAAAAAATATAGTTGAAAATACCTGAGCTAAGTTTGAAGGAGTAGTTTAATGGGAGTAGATAAGGAACGTAGTCATCAGTTGATGAAGTTTGTACGAGGGGCATTATATTTACCCTTCACTAAAGTTGTTACACCTTCAGGACAGGGTGATGGGGTTGAT
>CAYTFF010000055.1:0-7707 GCA_964437045.1 uncultured Dehalococcoidia bacterium | reverse complement strand
CATTGCGTATTATTATGAACATTTGTAAAAAATTGATGCCAGATTAGGTTGCTGCGTTAAACTTTTTTGAGCGGAATCCCCATCATGATTAAAGCAGATACTCCGGTAAGAATAGAAACATAATAAAATATAGAAACAAGTCCATATGTTTCAATAATAAATGCCCCTAATAGAGGAGATATGGCCCCTACTACGCTTGCTCCAGCAAAAGCTAACCCAACTGCAGTTGCCTCAGTACCTCTTCCAACTACATCTAGCACTGCCGCAAGTATAATCTGATGGAGAGACCATACAAACAGTCCCATCAAAGCCAAAATAATAAGTAAGCCCACCCCTCCATTCAGATTTACTGCAATTGCAGGCAATATAGAGCTTATAACTAATCCTGGGACTAAAACAGATTTTCTACCAAACCTATCTGAAATAATTCCCATAAACGGACCAGATATCACTCCTGTTCCTGCCAAAAGACCAATATGAATTCCCATCATTACCGATGTCATACCTAACCCACCGCTAGCTATTGAATCAGTAAGATATCTTGGAACCCAGATCATCATAGTGCCAGTGGTTCCTGTCCTAAACAAAGCCACAATAATCAGGCCTATAACTATTGGGTTACTGACCATTTTTTTTGCTTGACTAAACCACTGTGCCATAGTGACTCCAAGTTCATTTTCATCACTTTGCACTATGTTTTTTATGGTAAGCCAAAGAATAACTGTAGCGATCAGGGGTGGTGCCACATAAATAAATGATATATTTTTCCAATGCATAAAAGCCAGCAATGCTCCTGTGGCAATCGGCCCTAATAGATTCCCAGCATTTGCTCCGACCCCATGCATTGAAAGTGCAAAACCTCTTCGGTCTGGAAAAACCTGTGATATAGCTGCTGCTGCAGGAAGATGCCAAATGGTTCCAGGAACTATAACTACTATAACTGTTATAATCATAATGTAATAATTAAATGAAGCACCTACCATCGCATAAGACAATGCTATAAATAACATACATAAAGTTAAAATATGACCCCAATATTTTCGAAACCGGTCAGCTATTATACCCCCAGGTATATTAACTATTCCTGAACTTACCCCCTGTATTGTCCCCAAAAGCCCGTATTGTACATTAGTAAAACCCATAGTGGATTGAATAAATGGCAACATTACAGGAAAAGATTCCCCATACCAATGAGCTATTCCATGTCCAATAGAAACAACGGTTAAAATGAATCCCCTGTTTTCCTTGTTATCATTATGATTTAGTGGTTTTTCTTTTTGTTTATCCAATTAACAATACTCCCAATACTGACCGACAACTCAGTCAGTATATCACACCAAAAAATATTCCCATATTGCCCTTGACCTTACTTACAAAACTGTCTACTATTTCGACTAATTAAGTGAAAGATAAAGAGGTGCAAATGTCACCAAAACGTATAGGGATTCAAACTCAAGGAGCAACAGCAACTGAGGTAATTAACCAAATCAAAGAATTAGAAAATAAGCATATCCCTGTGGCCTGGATGGCTACAGGAGGTGGAGCACAAGATTCATTGAGTGTATTTGCTGCAGCAGCGGCTCAAACAGAACGAATTATTTTAGGTTCAAGTATAGTCCCTACATACCCTAGACATCCCTTGGTAACAGTACAGCAGGCCCATGTAATAAACCAAATAGCACCAGGAAGATTAATATTAGGAATTGGTGCAAGCCATAAAGATCGGATAGAAGGGAATTACAGAATACCGTTTGATACCCCTTTAACCCATACCAGAGAGTATTTGCATATTACTAGAACGCTCTTACATAATGGCTCGGTAAATTTTGAAGGAAGACAGCTTAGTGCCAAAACTGCATTTGGAATTACTGCCCCCGAAATCCCCGTAATGATTTCAGCACTAAGAAAAGGATCTTATGAATTAGCTGGACAAGAATCTGATGGAGCAATTAGTTGGGTTTGCCCAGGGAACTACTTAAAAAATGTGGCCATACCAGCGTTAAGAAAAGGAGCTATTAGCTCTGGGCGCACAAAAGTTCCCCCATTAGTAGCCCATGCTCCCATATGTGTCCATGAGGATATAAAAGAGGTTAGAGAGGCGGTTAACGCTCAACTAGCAACCTATTACCTAAACTTTGATTTCTATAGAAAAATGTTTGTCGAAGCAGGTTATCCTGAGGCCGAAGCTAAAATTTGGAGTGATGAAATGTTGGATGCAGTAGTACTTTGGGGAAACGAAGAAAAGGTAGCAGATCGCATAGAAAAACTATTTTCTATTGCTGCATCCGAAATCATAGTAACAATTATCAACGCAGGTGCAAATCCAGCTAAATCTAGACAAAGGGCAATAAATCTAATAAGTGCATTATCAAATTAAAATATATTATTTTGATTCCCAACATTTATCTTCTTATTTTTGAAAAGTTTTATATATTTGGAAACCTTTCTAAAACACGAATAAAAGCAGTCTAAATTCTCATTGACCATAAACATCCTTACATTTTAAGGTGTTAGGGTAATTTTCCATGGGAGATGGTACAGAAAATGAGAATGTTCTTAATCTTTAGTTTAGCAATATTGGTAACAGCTTCTTTCCTATTTAGTTTCAATGGAAACGTTAAGGCTAACTCAAAGCTAACTTTAATTTTGTTAGATCTTTCCAGCCCAAAGAACAATCTAACCATTAATGATCAAGCAAAGTCAGCGGTAGCGATAGTTAGTACACTCACACAAGAAGGTAATTTAAGTGTTGGACATTTTGGAGAAAACCCAATTTTTTCTGAAATCGTAACAGTGGGTACCCCAGAGAGTAGTAGCCTTACTAACCAAATACTTGGCAATTTGTCGAATTCTAAAATATCCACCGCTAATAATTTATTAACTACATTAGATTATTCTTTCCAAAAGCTACTAACTGAAGGTGCTACTACCGAGTCAGAATTATTCCTTATTTCTAGTACGGCCTCGTACGAGCTTCCTGCCACACAGCAAAATACACTTAACCACCTTTTATCCCGTTTCAACCGACAGGGATGGGAAATTAACACTGTTTATCTTCCAGGTACTGAATCTCCAAGTAATTCACTATCAAATATCTCAAAATTAACTGGAGGAAATAGCTTTGACACTACATTTCCAATGGGTTTTCAAAAATTAGCTGCCAGTCTAATTGGATCTAGCGGTGAGGGGATATTGGTAAATTTGAATGAAGGTAAATTAACAGATAATAGTAATATAGCTTCCTACAATATCCCTGTGACACCAAATACAGAAATTACCAACTTTATTTTCCTTAAAGATTCAAACTCTATTGGAGCAAGTCTTATTGAACCAGCTGGAGCAGGTGTTACGAATCCATCATCAATAACCTCGGTTCATTCTCCATTTGCGTTTATAGAAAGCATTAAACGGCCTGCTCAAGGTGTTTGGCAGGCACGAATACAAGGTTCTAACGGTAATTATTTAGCTTCTTATAATAACCTGAACCGATTAAATCTAGTTCTTGAAACAAAAGGGGCTATACCAAAAGATGCTCCGACAATAATCACCGCTTCTGTCCGAGAAGGTGATTCAAAGGTAAGCATTCAGGGCGGACAATATTTCGCGGAAATCACATCCCCAATAGGAACTAAGACCATTTATAATCTTAATGATAATGGGGTTGAAGGTGATAAAGTATCTGGTGATAAATTCTATTCTGTACGTATTCCTCCTTTAACCGAGTCAGGTAATTATGAGGTTACCTTGAAACTTGACTGGCCAGCGTTAGGTAGTAACTTAACTACCAAATCTATATTTGGAGTGGAAGCTTTCCCAAAGATTGATTTGCAAATCCTACCAGAATATGAGTTAACGCCTGGGCAATCAACAAGGATTGCTACAATGGATGTTAGTGTAGATGGTAAGGCATTCCCAATATATGCTAACCAAATTGCGGCTACTGCCACTAGATTCGATGGTACATCAGTACCTGTAGAGATAACGGCCCGTCAAGTATTTGGAGAAGGTAGAGCATGGAGTTATTACGCATCTATAATACCTTCCAATACAGGCCAACACAATTTAAATGTAGAACTTAAAACTAATTACATGGGTCGAGAATATGTGGCATTTGCCAGTCCTCTCATGATAGAGGTCCCGAATACAACACCAATTATACCAGCTGAAATCACGAACTTTATACCTGCATGGAGTATTGTTCTAATAATAATGGCTATTTTGGTTTTGCTTTGGTTAACAATGTGGATTTCAAAAACAAGACCTTATGGATATCTTTATGATGATCAGGGAAATCCAGTTGTATCATTTAAAGAACTCCCTCAAAACCTTTTCATGAAACTTTTTATGAAAAATATTATTTATGGAAGAATGACAAATACACCAAGTCTTAGTAGTATCACATTTAAATTTAATCGGACGAGTGTTCAAATATTTCAGTCTAAAAGAACCCATACAATACGGGTTAACAACCAGCCAGTAACAGAACAAGTTGAACTTACGGAACGAGCTTGGATAGGAACACAGGGTCAATTGTTTATGTTTATGACTGAGAGAACAACAGACTCTCCATCATTCTTACAAAGAGAAGTTAAATCTATACCGGAAACTTCTTAATATCTATCACTCGTCGGTCACCGAAGTAGATTATAGAGATTTACTACCTTAATTTGATATCCATTTAAGCTTCTTGATTTTTGAAAATAGGAAGCGGTAACTTTCTAAAAAGCTGTCCCAATTCACCGGTGCTCCACATTACCAATACTTGACTGGCTATGCCTATAGAACTATAAGTACCTACAATTACACCAATGATCAGAACAAGTATAAAATTTTCTATTGTAGAACCACCAAATAGGAGTAATGCGAACAAGGTAAATAGTAAAGTAATGCTTGTATTTAGGGATCTCCCAATGGTCTCCATAAGGCTAACATTAACTACTACAGACATATCCCTAGAAAAGCCTCTACCAACATTTTCCCTTATCCTATCAAATACTACGATAGTGTCATGCACACTGTAACCTAATACTGTCAATACACCTAGAATGAACATGGCATTAACTTCTGTATCTAAAAGTTGCCCCAATATCGCAAATATCCCTAGAACTATTAACATGTCATGAATTAAAGCTACAACTGCGCATACACCGTAACGAAAAGGATTAGGAACACTCCTAAAAGCATACGTTATAAAGAGTAATATCCCTATCGCGGCTACTACAACCGCTATAATTGAATTCCTCACAGTTTCGCCAGCAACAAGCGCTGATACAAAATCAAATGAATCTTCTTTATCCCCTTGTAATGGTGCTAAATTTGACCCTAAACTTTTCACCAGATTATTTTTCTCAGCTTCAGATAAAGATTTTGTTCTAACAAAGTAACTATAACCACCAATATTTTGAACAGTAGCATCTGGATACCCCAAAGATACTAATTCAGATCTTAAATCCTCTTGAGATGTTTGCTTTGTAAAACTCAAGGTTATGGACGAACCACCAGTAAAATCTATCCCTAAATTCAAGGCTGGGGGAATTAAAAGGAAAACTATACCAGGAACTATAATCAATCCTGAAATAAAAAAGAACCACCGCTTGTTCTTTACAAAATCCACTCTTTGTACCTTCTTATACTATTTATTTTCAAGTCCTATTTGAACATTTTATAATTAATTGGGGCTAGATTCTGGTAATTTCTTAGCACGTTCATTTATCTTACCATCTATTGCTAATAACCAATTTACACGTTTTGCAAGAGGGGTGGTTGCTAATACTGCCACAAATGTTCGGCTAACCGTAATGGCAGTAAACATACTAATAATAACCCCTACAAATAAAGTTAATGCAAACCCCTGAATGATACTAGTGCCAAGTTGATTACCAAACCAGAAAATAATTCCACAAGTGATTATCGTAGATATATTGCTGTCTCTGATAGAAGTCCATGCTCTATTGAACCCTTCAGTAACAGCTGTATTAAGAGATCTACCAGCTCGTAATTCTTCTTTCATCCTTTCGAATATAAGAATATTAGCATCTACGGCCATACCAATAGACAAAATAAGTGCTGCAACTCCAGAAAGAGTTAAGGTAATTGGCCAGAGTTTAAAAATCGCCAATACCAGAATGGTATAAACAATTAAAGCACTCCCAGCAACTAACCAAATCATTCTAAAATAAAAAACCATAAATATTAAAACCATCGCCAAGCCTACTAGACCTGCAACTACACTTTTCCTAAGGGAGTCACTTCCAAGTGTTGCATCAACAGTTCGTTCCTGAATTACCTCAATTGGAACAGGAAGTCGGCCAGATTCTAGTTGTATGGCAATGGTACGTACCATATCAAAGGTGAAGTCAGGTCCTTGAATAAATGCAGATCCGCCAGTAATTGCCTTCTGAGCAGTCGGAGATAACAGTTCCTCACCATCAAGGAAAATAGCAAATTGGTTAGGTGTACCAGCGATCCTTCCTGTAACTTCTGCAAAAATTCTAGCTCCACGGTCGTTAAACTGAGTATTAACGATAGGCTCCCCTGTCGTTGAATGCTGACCAGCAAAAGCTCTTACTAAATCACTGCCTGTAAGTCCAATCGGTGTATCCAATTTCGCTACCAATTCCTGTAAATTAAACTGTGGAGATTCTCCTAAAACTTCCTTAGCTTCAGCAATAGTTTGAAATTCGCTAAGCTTAAGAACAAATAAATTATTTTCTACATATTCTATCTCTTGATAATTAACATTTATGGGATCAGAATCTTTCTCAAGTAGACTGAGTATCAACGCGTCCTGCCCTAAAAGATACCCAATATTGTCAATATTTTCTTGGGTCCGTTCTGATAATCTCACAAGAAGAGCTTTCATTTTTTTTGTAGCATTTGGATCAAGCAATAAGTTAAGTAGTACACTCGTATCATCGCCAACTTTTAATTCTGTTGATATTACATCCTCAGCGGTTACATCCAGTGGTTGCAAAGCATTTATATTTCGCTCCTTGAATTCCAATGTAGCTGTCTCACCTATAAGTTCCTTAGCTTTAGCTAATTCAATATTAGGCAGTTGAACAAGAATACGATTTGAACCCATTAACTGAATTGTAGGTTCAGTTACACCAAAGGCGTTAACCCTACGCTCAATTATGCTCATAACCCCTTCAATTTGCTCATCAGTTGGGTCTAAACTGAACTCGAATATACTTATGTCACCAATATATTCTAACAAACCTTCTCTTATTGTTTCACTCTCTTCTTTTTGTAGGGAAGTCTTATTAATAATAAAATTATTCTCTTCGCCTCGCTTAACAAGAACGTTTTCTAAACCGATTTTACTAACTGCATCCTGTACCTCTCCCAAGCTGACAATTTCTTCAAAAGAAACTGTAATATCTTTACTAGCTTGATAAACTAGATGACTACCTCCCTGTAAATCCAACCCTAAATTAAGCCCAAGTGGAGTATCTCCACCTCTATCAAAATTGGTGCCTAAAAAGTTGAACTGTATATGCTGAACGAATAGGGAAGTAGCAGCGACAGCTATAAGAAGAAAGATTATTATTAATCTTCGAAAATATCTACGCATGTTTACCGTTTGACTTCAAGATCGTGCTCACCAACTCCAATGCCTCTTCCTTTGTATGAATTTCTCCTACTACTTGAGCTTCATTGATAGTTTCAATTATATTTCCAATTAATGGGCTTGGATTAAGCCCG
>CAYTFF010000054.1:0-7967 GCA_964437045.1 uncultured Dehalococcoidia bacterium | reverse complement strand
TGCATTAATGAAACTATAGTAAGGAATATGAATCTTTACCAAGATGTTCCACTTTGTTTTCTGACTCTAACTTATTCAGATGAGCTTTTATTTGATTCCTCGCCATATCATGAAGTTCTGGATTGATCCCTGGCTTTATATAGAATTCCTTTAAAAAATCGTTTATCTTTCGTTTTTTCTTTCCTAGGAATTGGAGCATTTTGTGTTCTCTATCTAGCCTGTGTTCAATCAATTCCTGAATCTTACTTTTAGGATCCGAGACTGGATTACCATGACCAGGTAATATGGTATTGCAATCAAATTGGAGTAATTTATTAAGGGAATCTAGAAATAAGCCCATATCACCTTCACCTGGATTGATCACACTAGTTCCAAATCCCATTATTGTGTCACCAGTGAACAATACCCCAATTTCTTGAATAAGGACACAAATGCTTCCCATAGTGTGTCCAGGCGTATGGATGATTTGTAAAGTAAAGTTACCGATGTTAATTGTCTCATTATCGTCTACTGTGTGGTGAAGTTTTAATCCCTCAAGTTGGTCCTCAATGAATGGCTTTTCTTCAACATGGGCAACTATTGGAGCTTTGGTTTTTCTATGGAGGGATGCAGCTCCTCCTGCATGATCAATATGGCGATGGGTTAATATAATTGTTTGTACCTCAGGGTCGCCTAGCCCTCCTAAATAAACAGATCTTGTATTGATATCATGACTTTGATTATACCCAGTATCAATGATTGCTACCCTTTCCCCCAATATCATATAGACATTAGGTGGGTACAATCCCTTGATATTAGGTTTTCCAATGGCTACCCTATGAATGTTAGGGAGTATTTCCATGCCATATTTCTCCTTTTATCTACGTAATTAGAACTTACTGTATTATACAAAAGCGAATAAAGAAGGTGGTATTGCCCCGAGCTTTCTGCCATCCCAATTACAGTTAAAATATCCTAATTTGTGATTGGCTCCTATTAAATTGCCTTACTCACGTAATCATGCTATCTGGGAAGACATTCAGATTCTGATGGCTTACCGGATAATTAATATATTTGATACAGAATAACCATAGAAGAGTTATGGTTGAAAAACCTATAAAAGTCCTTCTTTTCGCAGAGATGTTAGAGCATTCTCATATGCCACCAGAGTATTTTCAACCGTCTCTTTGGTATGGGATGATGAGAACAGGTTTGTATGACTGCTGGTATGTACTCCTTCATTTAGCAAAGCCAACTTTAACGGTCCAATAACACTAGGAGCTTGAGCATGTTCTATATCTTCCTCTGTAACAAGACATATCTCATGATCGCATTCATGTGCCCAACCGAGTCTAAGTTGTACCATAGAAGCAAGCCCGGTTGCGCAACCAGGTATCTCCATTTTTGCAAGCAAGTTATTCATACCATTTTTAAATAGCTGGGCGGCTGCATCTGCCTTCTCATTAACGTCAGTCGTGGCTACTAACTCTAGAGCTTTTGTACCTGCTGCGGCACAAAGTGGGTTGGCATTAAATGTGCCCTGATGGGCAACCCTTCTCGTATTATTCCATACAGGGTCTTGAGGTTGCTGTTGTATCATATTTATGATATCAGCTTTTCCTCCTACTGCACCGCCTGGAAGACCTCCACCAACAATTTTAGCTAGTGTAGTTAAATCTGGATCCAGTCCGAATCGCCCTTGAGCTCCACCTTTGGAGACACGAAAACCTGTTACCACTTCATCCATAATAAATACAATGCCATACTTTGTTGTAACTTCACGGAGTTCATGTAAAAACTCAGGTCTAATAGGAATATTTCCCATATGAGCTCCAGTCGACTCCACAATAATACCAGCAATATTGTCGTCTTCTTGAAGAGCTTTTTCTACCAGCGATATGTCCCCTGGAGGCAGGACAACCATTGTGCTCAATGTCTCCGCTGGTATACCTCCCAGTCCTTTAGGGGTTCCTGCAGCGGCATAATCATTCCAACCGTGAAAATGTTCAAAAAATTTAATGATCTTGGTTTTACCTGTATAAGCCCTTGCTAGACGCATGGCCATCATTGTTGCTTCTGTTCCAGAACTATGAAAACGAACTTTCTCTATGGATGGTTTAAGTTTCTTGATCCATTCTGCCCACTCCATCTCTAGTTCACTATTAAATGCAAATTGAGTGCCCTTGGACATTTGTTCGTTAACGGCCTTAACTACCTCTGGGTGGTTGTGGCCAAGAATTAACGCGCCATGTCCACCAAAATAGTCAATGAATTCATTTCCATCAACATCCCATTTTAAGGGGCCTTGTCCATGAGTAATATACAATGGGAATGGCTCCATTCTACGAGCATCATGAGTAACACCATCAGGGAATAGATTTTTTGATTTTTCATAAAGCTGTGCTGATTTTGAGTGGCGTTCTACAAATCGTTCTCTTATTTCGCTCATAATATCTCCTTCCTGATCGGTTAGTAGCCTAATTTTTAGATGATCAATTAGTTATCATATAGTTATCATACTTTATTGGTTAATTATGTATATAATATACAAAACTATCTAAGATGAATACTATCAGAGTTGAGAAATTATGAAAAGTTATCTTACCCATTTAGAATGCACAAAGTGTGGAGAAATTTTTTCCTGTGATGATGTACATCAAACCTGTCCTGCTTGTGGGAAAGTTCTTTATGCTAAATATGATCTTAAAGGGGCAAAGCAAGACTTAAATAAAGCTATACTGAAAAACCGTACTCCAAATATGTGGAGATACTTTGAGGTTATGCCCATTAAGAAAGAAGCCAATATAATTTCTTTGGGTGAAGGATTCACACCTTTATTAAAAGCTACTAACTTAGGTAAACATATTGGTTGCAGTGATCTTTTTATTAAGGATGAAGGAGCTAATCCTACAGGCTCGTTTAAAGATAGAGGCATCTCTGCCGCAATCTCGAAAGCAAAGGAATTAGGTAAGGAGAAGTTTAGTATTCCATCGGCAGGAAACGCCGGAAGCTCAATGGCTGCATATTGTGCTAAAGGTGGATTATTGGCAAAAGTATTTATGCCTAAAGATGCTCCTGAGCCAAATAAGAACGAATGTATATTGTACGGAGCTAATCTAAATGTAGTTGATGGATTTATAAATGATGCCGGGAAGCTTTCAAAGGAAGTTTCTAGTAGAGAGGGATTGTTTGACGTTTCTACCTTAAAAGAGCCATATAGGGCTGAAGGGAAGAAGACGATGGGGTATGAATTAGCTGAGCAATTTAATTGGGAGTTACCTGATTCAATAGTTTATCCTACAGGGGGCGGAACTGGTATTGTTGGAATGTGGAAAGCTTTTGATGAGATGGAGAAAATGGGATGGATTGGAAGCAGCCGACCTAAGATGATATGTGTTCAATCTGAAGGATGCGCTCCAATAGTTAGAGCCTTTGTAAATGGAGATGAGCACGCAAGTCCATGGGAAAACCCTGAAACAATTGCTGCAGGCATTCGAGTACCCGTTGCAATAGGTGATTATTTGATATTGCAAGCGTTAAGGGAGAGCTTAGGTACAGCTGTAACAGTATCAGATAAAGAAATCCAAGATTCATTAAAGCAAATTACTTCATTTGAAGGTATATTTGCTTGCCCTGAAGGAGCCGCAACCTTAGCAGGACTTAAAAAAGTAGTCGCGGATGGCATAGTGTCACCAGATGAGAAAATTGTCCTAATGAATACAGGGACAGGATTGATATATTTGGATGCAATACAAATTAACAATAGCTAATTTTTATAGTATATTTAGTAAATTATATCGATCCCCTGAATTTGCCTTGATATTGTTGTTAACTAAGTAAAATATAGGTTGGTCATAAGTTTTAGCTTTTCGATTATTTTGACCAGGAAAATATTACTAAGGATAAATAAATCATATGGTAAGAAAAGGCCTTATTACTAGAAAATCGTTGCAGGTAGCATTAGATAAACTTCCAAGAATTTCATTAGCCTTTAAACCAACACCATTAGAAGATTGCCCTAGGCTTAGTTCAGCTCTAGGTGGTCCTCGCATATTCATGAAAAGAGATGACAATACCGGGTTAGCATTTGGGGGTAATAAGGCACGCCACTTAGAATTTCGTTTAGCTGATGCTAAATCCAAGGGTTGTGATGTTTTTATTAATTCCAACGTGTGGGTTTCCAACAATGCCCGAATAGTGGCAGCGGCATGTGCCAAAATCGGTATGCGTTATATATTTGTGGTTAGAGATGGAAAAGGTAAGCCATTTGAAGGGAATTTACTTGTAGATAAACTTTTAGGTACTGAGTTTCATATGCTAGATATGGGATTAGATGATAGGGAAAAGGTAAATGAATATTGTCATGAACTAGCGCAAACTCTTAAGAAGCAAGGATATAAACCATATTTAGGAAGCGAGGAACCGTTTGCTCGCATATCAGGTACTTTAGGTTATTTGGAATGTACTATGGAATTAGCAGATCAGTTAGAATCGAAAGGGATACAAAAGGCTCATATATATATAGTGGCAGGAACTTCTATGACTGGATTGGCTTTAGGGGCCAAGCTTTTAGGTTTAGATTGGAAGGTCACAGGAATATATTCAGGTGACAGACCAAATATAGAGGAAGCTATCCAAACCTATGCAGACCATACGAAGAAAATTCTTGGGTTACCAACATCTCTGAATTCTGAAGATGTTGATTTGTATTTAGACTATGTTGCTCCTGGTTACGCGATTCCCAGTAATATTGGGATAGAGGCGATCAAATTGGTTGGATCATTAGAAGGGATATTATTAGATCCTACCTATACAGGTAAAGCATTTGCAGCCGTTATTGAAGATATACGTAAAGGTAAATTGAAACCAGGAGAAACAGTTATATTTGTTCATACAGGTGGACTACCAGCCCTATTTATTCAAGATTATACACAAGAACTTATAACTTAGTTAAGAATATTATATCCTTTTGTTTTCTGTCTCTAGGTGATCTTCGATTTTTTGTTGGTTCATTGAACCAATTCGTTTGGAATACTCGCTCGCTAGCATACCCATAATTGATGAGTCAAAGCGTTTGCCTTCATGTGGATGACTTTTTCTTAGGATACCTTCATGTATAAATCCAAGTTTACTAAACATATTTATCGCGACCTCATTATACTCAGGGATATCAACCCAGATTCTATGTAAGCCGTAACTATTGAACGCTAGATCCAAAAGAGCAATGACGGTTGCTGTGCCATAACCTTGGTGCCATAAGTCTTTTCGTCCTATTAAAACAGGAATTTCTGCGTTTCCAAGGGTTTCATCAATTAAAATTTTACCCTCACCGATATGCTCGTCTGATACAGTATATATTGAAAAAATTCTTTTGTTGGAATCATTAAATATGTTATCCCATTCTTTTTGAGAGCTGGTTAACATTTCCTCAGGATGGTATCCAAGGTGTATCGGATTACCATAGGTATACCTACCAAACCAAGAAGATGAAACATCTTCATCTTTGAGCCAGTTTATTAGACGTGTAATATCTTCTCTAGTAACTTCTTTTAGACGAATTTCTGGTAGCATACTAACTCCTTTGAACTATTGATTAACTAGTCGCTCCCCATCAATTAGAATAGAAAAAATAATTCGGAATATTGTAACAGATCAATTGTCATAAAGCTAAATAGTAACTTAAATAAATAGGTTTCTAACCATAGCTATCAATTACTATAGCGGAATTATTGACAGTATTATCCATTGGTGGTACTTTGCAGACACTTTGAGACTTTAATGGGAGGTCCAAATGATAGATGAAAGGCTCAAGATAGAAATAACATACTGTACTGCTTGAGGATATCTACCGATGGCTGCCTGGATGGCAACCGAATTTTGGGCAGAATTTAAAGATCAACTCGCTATTACCTTGACACCTGCATTAGAAGGGACTTTGGAAGTATATATTGCGGGCGAAAAAATTCTAGATAGGAAAGGCGAGGGTGGCGATTATCCAGAAATGAGAAGAATCAGGGAAATTAGAAAGTATATCAGAGGCATGCTTGGGGATTCCTAAATTCAAATGAGGAGAAAATTATGAAAGCAGCAGTCCTTTATGAGAGAGGTACACCATTTAAATTAGAAGAAGTGCGTCTTGATCCACCAAAAAAACATGAAGTATTAGTTAAGATAGCTGCTGCTGGTGTCTGTAGGAGTGATTATCATATCCTTAAAGATGAAAGTAGTCATCCCGTACCAGCTGTTTTAGGTCATGAGGGTTCGGGTATAGTCGAAGCTATAGGTGAAGACGTTACGATGGTAAAGCCCGGTGATCATGTCATTCTGTCTTTTGTGCCCAATTGTGGGCATTGTTTTCAATGTGAGACTGGTAACGCTCAATTATGTGATACTCATGGGGCTACCCCTGGCACTATGTTTGATGGAACCACACGAATCTTTAATGAAGATGGTAAACCATTACTTAGTATGGGAAAAGTCGCCTGCTTTGCTGAATATGCTGTGGTGCCAGATGCCGGATGTATCCCCATAGCTAGTGATATTCCCTTGGATGTAGCTGCTCTAATAGGGTGTTGTGTTCCTACGGGTGTAGGAGCTGCAACCCATAAGGCAAAAGTTGAACCAGGAAGTACTGTTGCTGTTTTGGGTTGTGGTGGAGTAGGACTAAATGCTGTACAAGGCGCTCGCCTTTCTAATGCCTCTAAGATTATTGCTATAGATATTTTTGACCATAAATTAGAATTCACATATAAGTTTGGAGCAACTCATACCATAAATGCAAAAGCTGAAAATCCAGTAGAAAAAGTAATGGAGATTACCGAAGGTAGAGGAGTGGATTATGCTATAGAGGCATATGGTTCTGCTGAAACAGTTGAAAATGCTTTTAATATGGTCAGGAAAGGTGGCAAAATTGTAGTTGTTGGGCTGGCTCCAAAATGGGATCGGGCATCTATAGACCCTCAGGCATTGACCAGGAATGAGAGGTCATTATTAGGTAGTTATTATGGTTCAGTTAAACAAAGGCAGGATATGACAAAGATCGTCAGCATGTATTTAGAAGGGAAGCTCGATATTGAGGGATTAATCCAGAGGAGATATAGTTTAGACCAAATTAACGATGCTTTTGTGGATCTTGAAAATGGTGAAGATGGTAGAGGGGTTATCCTGTTCTAAATTTTTTGGTTAACTATAATTTATTCAATATTAGAAAATTTTAATATTGTAATGATCAAGTAAATTACTTTAATAGTTAAATGAATGGAATTACTTCCTCAGCAAACATTTGAAACTGTTCTTCTATCTCTTCAAATTCTGATGCTGGTACCTTATTAACAATTAAACTTGTTTCCCCAGATTCCTTTAATTTAATTATTTTCTCTATAACTTCTTCTGGAGTTCCTATAGCAGCAATATTGATAAATTCATCAGGAGTTTTGCTTCCAGTAAATTCTAGCATGCGACTTTTTAAAAAGCGCTGCTTTGCTTTTTCACTATCTCTATCAAGACTTAAAATGGTAAATCCAATGAGATTTATTTCATCAATAGATCGTTGTTCCTTATCTAAAAAAGGTGATAATTCATGTTTTCTTTGTATAACTTCATTAGGTGAAGTAGATATGGGTAATATCCAACCTGAACACGAATGTGCAAGTCTACGTAATGTATTAATACCTCTACCAGCTAGATAAATCTTAAGTGGGCTCAGAGGTTTGGGTGTGCTACTTACATTATCATATAGTTAATAATTTCCTTTAAAACTTACTGTATCTTGAGAGATTAGAAGAGTAAAATCATCCTAAAATTCGTTTATAATATTTCCTCGATGAGCGTTATATAAAGCTGGTTTTAAATTAACTAACTCAGTCCGGTTTGCTCCTATTCCCAATCCAAGTATTATCCTCCCATGACTAAAACGATCTAATGTACCTAGTTGGTTTGCAAGCAATAGGGGATCTCTTAAAATTGGTTGCAAAATTCCTGTCACAAGG
>CAYTFF010000053.1:0-8114 GCA_964437045.1 uncultured Dehalococcoidia bacterium | reverse complement strand
GTAAAACAAGGATACCAGGTAACAGGAATAGACAATTTATTGACCGGTCGACTCAATA
Source organism: uncultured Dehalococcoidia bacterium (assembly GCA_964437045.1). Taxonomy (GTDB): domain Bacteria; phylum Chloroflexota; class Dehalococcoidia; order Lucifugimonadales; family CAYTFF01; genus CAYTFF01. The sequence continues at coordinate 8,056 of CAYTFF010000053.1, read as the reverse complement.
ATCTTAGCCAATTGGATAAAAATTCTGCTCTTACTTTTATTAACAAAGATGTAACAATTCCAATTATGCTGGACCAGGAAATAGATATGGTATTACATTTCGCATGTCCGGCCAGCCCAACTGATTACTTAAATCATCCTATTCATACAATGAAGGTAGATTCATTAGGAACACTGTATAGTCTAGGTCTTGCAAAAGTGAAAAATGCCAGATATGTCTTAGCATCTTCTTCAGAAGTGTATGGTAATACAGAGTCACATCCTCAGCCTGAAACCTAATGGGGTAATGTTAACCCTATAGGACCCAGAAGTGTATATGATGAGGCTAAACGATTCTCTGAAGCTCTAACGATGGCATACCATAGAGAACACGGTTTAGATACAAGAATTCTTAGGATTTTCAATACATATGGACCTCGAATGCGCCCAAATGATGGGAGAGTTATCCCCACTTTTTTTTCTCAAGCATTACAAAATGACCCAATCACTATATTTGGAGACGGAACACAAACTCGCAGTTTTTGTTATATTGATGACCTTATAGAGGGGATTTTCTTAGCATCTACATTAGATAATCTATCAGGAGAAGTTATTAATTTGGGGAACCCTCAGGAAATTACTGTGCTAAAGCTGGCGCAAATTGTGGCCAAATTAACCGAGACTTCTAGTACATTTATTTATAAACAAATACCGATTGATGACCCGATCCGCCGTAGACCAGATATTTCGAAAGCAAAGAAGTTAATGGATTGGAACCCAAAAGTCCCACTTTATGAAGGTTTAAATTCAACTTTAGAATATTTCCAGTCTGAACGACCATTGATAAAAAATGCTCCGGATGATGCAAAATGAATAAAGCAAATACCTGTTTAGTAACCGGCGTAGCTGGATTTATTGGTTCTCATTTGGCTGAACAATTAACCTCAGAAGGTTATTCTGTAATAGGATTAGATTGCTTTACTAACTATTACAACAAAAATATCAAATTAAATAACTTAACTAGACTGCTGGAAAGAGAAAATTTTCACTTTATAGAAGCCGACATATTGGACATTGACATTGAGTCTATTATTAATGGAAATTATTTAAAAACCCATACGGATTCCTATTGGAGTCCAGTTAGCTATGTTTTACATCTAGCAGCTCAAGCTGGGGTTAGATCTAGTTGGGGTACGACTTTTGAAACATATACCTCTAATAACATACTTGCTACCCAGAGGATACTTGAGGCTAGCAAGGGATCTGATATAAAGATGTTTGTTAATGCATCTTCTTCTTCAGTATACGGAAACACTGTTGATCTTCCAACATCAGAAGATACTAAGCCTCACCCAATCTCCCCATATGGTGTTTCTAAATTGGCTGCGGAAAATCTATGCCAACTTTACTGGGAAAATTATAAATTGCCTGTATTATCGCTAAGATATTTCACTGTATATGGCCCTCGCCAACGCCCTGACATGGGTTTCCACAAATTTATAACAGCTATACAAACAGGAAACGAAATAACTTTATTTGGTGATGGGGAACAAACTAGAGATTGCACCTATGTGGGGGATGTAGTTGACGGGACAATATCAGCAATGACATCTAGTGCTACAGGAAAAGTATTCAATATAGGTGCAGCCGCCCCCATTAGTGTAAACAAAATAATATCTGAAATAGAGCAGATCCTAAACCTCAATGCCAATATACGAAAAATTGAAACCCAAAAGGGTGATGTGGAAAATACGTGGGCTAATATCAACTTATCTAAAAAGATACTGAATTATTCGCCCAAAATGTCGATTAGAGTTGGGTTAGAGGCTCAGGCTAAACATATCTTAGAAAATAAATTCTCTTAACTAAGTAGACATGCATCCGATAAACAAAATACCTCAAAAATATTCTAAAATATCTATAATAGGACTTGGATATGTCGGGCTACCGCTGGCTATTAGTTTTGCAGAAGCTGGATTAACTGTATACGGACTAGAAGTTGATCAAGAACGTTTAGATCTATTATTTTCCGGGAAAAGCTATGTGAAAGACATTTCAAATGAGCGCCTGACAAATGTAACTAAAAAGAAAGGAACTCTTACAGTATCAAAGGATTACAAGCTTTTAGAGAAAGCAGATGTAGTTATTATTTGTGTTCCAACTCCACTCAATAAAACTAAAGATCCAGATATGTCCTACATTGTTGATGTATCTAACGAAATACTGAAATACATCCACAAGGACCAATTGATAATACTTGAAAGCACTGTTTATCCAGGTGCTACTGAAGAGATTGTGTTGCCTATCTTACAAAAAAGTAATCTTAAGATAGGGAAAGAATTCTTTTTAGCATTTTCTCCTGAACGCGTTGATCCAGGTAGAACTGATTGGCAACTACATAATACTCCAAAAATAATTGGTGGCGTTACAGCTTCGTGTGTAAATCATGCTATAAACCTTTATCGAATAATAGTTGAAAGAGTCATACCGGTATCCTCAATTCGTGTAGCCGAAATGGTCAAATTACTAGAGAATACTTTTCGAGCGGTAAATATAGGTTTGGTTACCGAGATAGCTTTAATTTGTGACCGGCTAGGGATTGATGTCTGGGAAGTAATTGACGCAGCATCTACCAAGCCATTTGGATTTATGGGATTTCAGCCTGGTCCAGGACTAGGAGGGCATTGTATACCTATCGATCCACACTACCTATCTTGGAAATTAAAAACCTTAAATTACCAAACTCGATTTATTGATTTAGCATCAGAAATTAATGCAGGAATGCCTGAATATGTAGTAGATAAGTTAGGTAAGACCTTAGACAACTACGGCAAAGCTTTAAAAGGATCAAAGATTTTAATTATCGGCGTAGCTTATAAGAGGGATGTTGAGGACGTAAGAGACTCTCCAGCAATTGATGTAATACATTTATTGAAAGAACTGGGAGCTATTGTTAGCTATCATGATCCCTTAATAGACACATTGACAGTAAATCAGAAGGAAATGTCTTCGATTGAGCTGGATACTAGTGCATTAAACAAAGCGGACTGTATAGCAATTATAACTGATCACTCTTCATTTAATTGGGAATGGATTGTCAAAAATAGTAATCTCATAATAGATACAAGAAATGCCACCAAAAATGTTCCCCCAACCAAGACTCCAATTGTGAAAATTTAATTATGAGCACTGGTACAACATATTTAGTAACTGGTGGTGCAGGTTTCATAGGGTCTCATATTGCAGAAAAGCTATTAGAATCAAATCACAATGTAAGGGTTTTTGACAATTTTTCCACTGGAAAAGCCTTAAATACAGATCACCTTAAAAACAAGATGGAATTCATAAAGGGTGACATTAGAAATTTAGATGCGATTCAATCAGCAATGAATGGGGTTGATTACGTTTTCCATCAGGCAGCGTTACCGTCAGTGCCAAGATCAGTTATAGATCCTAAAACCACCCATGAAGTGAATGCAACAGGAACATTGAACGTGTTAATAGCTGCTAGAGATTCTAATGTGAAAAGAGTTATTTATGCATCATCATCATCAGTTTATGGCAATAGTCCTGTTCTTCCAAAACAAGAACATATGCCAACAGATCCCTTATCGCCTTATGCAGTATCAAAGCTTTCAGGGGAGCAATACTGTCGTTCATTTTATGAAGTGTATGGAATGGAGACAATAAGTTTAAGATATTTCAATATCTTTGGCCCTAGGCAAGATACCAAATCTCCGTACGCTGGTGTTATTCCTAAATTTATGGATCAAATGTTAAATGGGAATCAGCCAACTATTTTCGGTGATGGGCATCAATCTCGTGATTTCACATTTGTATCAAATGCTGTACAGGCGAATTTACTAGCCTGCAGTTCTAACATAGGAATAGGAGAGGTATTCAATGTAGGTTGTGGAACCCAATACACTTTATTAGATATCGTAAGAAAATTAAACAGCTTAATTGGCACCCAATTAAACCCAAGTTTTAATAAACCTAGACAAGGTGATGTTAGAGACTCTCACGCCGACATAAACCGAATTACCAACTTGGGCTATGATGTAACCACACATTTGGATGAGGGATTATCAGAACTTTTATATTGGATGAAAGATAATAGAAGATAAATTATTAATAATGATTAGTTATAATAGAACCTATAATAAAGCTAATGTTAAATTCCTTTAACTCCTTATTTACTAAGATAAAGAACGATGCTTCGCTCTTTAGATGGTCGTTCCAATATGTTTCTATGTATTGGAAAAGAATTGTCTTCGCAATAGCCTTGACTCTAATAATGAGTTTTAGTAACGGAGTAGCAACTTATTCAATCCTCCCAATAATGCAAGTAGCACTAGAAGATACTGGCATTGGGCAACAAAATATTGGTGTAAATACAATCGAAACACCCGTAATAGCTTCCTCGAATACTTCTGGGTTAGTTGCATTTCTTGATTCTCAATATAGAAAAATAAACCCAGCAGGAACACGCCTAACAAGACTAATTACTTTTGCTATTATTTCTCTTTTACTTCTTTTAATTACCAATATATTACGGGCAACGATAGATGCCATTTTCATAATTATACAAAGTTCCGGAGTTAAAAAAATAAGGTCAGATGCATTTAGAAGGCTTTCCCGTTCCAATCTTGTTTATTTCAATAAGAGAAAAGGAGGGGAAATCACTTCAAGAATTACAAATGATTTGGCAGGAAGCATTGGAATGGTTACGTCAAACTTATCCGTCATTGTAATGAATTTCATCATGATTCTTGTTTTGTTGGTGTTACTTATTGGAACAAGTATTAAGCTAACACTTGTAGCTATGCCTATAATCCTTACAGCTGCAATACTTTCAACTTTACTTGCTAACTGGATCAGAATATTGAGAATCAGACTACTCAAATCTAATGCACTATTAGTCACTTTAATTCAAGAATTTTTAGCAGGAGTACGCATAATAAAGGCATTTGGGAAAGAACAATATGAGATCTCAAAATGGGAAAAGGAAATTGAATGGTGGAGAAGATACGAAATCAAAAATAATTTGGCAAAAATATTAATGCCACGAGGCATTACTTTGGCGCTTGCTCTTGCCGTAGGAGCAATATTTATATCTGGAAGCATATTACTAATGAATAATGAGTTAGGCGTTGGTCAGTTAATACTATTTACATTATTACTCCAAAGAATACAACCTCCCATTACTGGGCTTTTAGACGGATATACCAATATTCAAAATGGACTGGCATACTCAGAACGTTCTCAGTCTATTTTTTCCGAGTCAAGCCTCGAAGAAACTGGGAGTTCAAAAATATCTGGTATAAAGGATGGCGTTATTCTTAATAATGTTTCGTTTACCTATGGGGAAGCAAACGTTATAAGTGACTTAACTCTTAAGTTGCCAGTAAACTCTGTGACAGCAGTAGTTGGTCCTAGTGGAAGCGGTAAATCAACTTTAGCAGATTTATTAATTCGATTTTATGACCCAACAAAAGGATTAATTACTATAGATGGCACAGATATCAGAAAATTCAAGCTTGATCAATATCGCTCACTATTTGGGGTTGTTACCCAAGATACATTTCTTTTTAATGACACCATTAAAAACAATATCGCTTACGGTATAGAAGATATCGATGATACAGAAATCCTAAATGCTGCCAAGACAGCTAATGCAAATGAATTTATATCACAACTGCATAAAGGATATGAAACCATTATTGGAGATAGGGGAGTACTTTTGTCAGGAGGTGAAAGACAGCGGCTTGCCATAGCAAGGGCAATTCTTAAAAACCCCCCTATGCTTATATTGGATGAGGCCACCAGTGCATTAGACACTGAATCAGAACGACGAGTTGAAGAAGCCATAAATAGAGTTATTAAAGGCAGAACTGTTTTAGTGATTGCACATAGACTATCCACAATTCAACGTGCAGATAATATAGTAGTTATAAGCAATGGTATAATTACTGAGTCTGGCACTCATAGTGAGCTTATTGATAAAATGGGACTGTATAAACATCTGTATGACATGCAATTTATTTCAACAAGTTGATTAACCAAACCAGACAGTAGTCGACTTGCATACTAGAACTTAAATTTATTATGAATACATATATAAAATGCAACTCAATTGTGTTGGACTTGGTATATTGTACAAATATAAAGATCCACTAATAGTTCCAACACTCCTAAATATAAATGAACATAGTAATTGGATTTTAACTCCCCAATGATAGATGTAAATTTTAGACTACTTAAACTGGATGGAATAAAACATGAATAGTCCTTCACTAGTAACAGGTGGATGCGGGTTTGTTGGACGCCATGTCGTTCTACGCCTACTGAAAATGGGCCATGACATTTGGATCGTAGATGACTTGTCAACTGGAATTCACCCGGATAACTGGCTTAAGAATGTGACTCAGAAATATAGTAATAATCAGGAATATTTTAGATACCAGATTGGCAACCAGTATGTTCATTTTGCAAAATCAGATGTTAGAAGATTTCTGCGAGAATATTTCACTTCAAATGAATCAATTTTGTTAGACTTTGTATCTAGCCCACCAACTTTCGGTGATGTAATTCACCTAAGCTCAATTGTAGGAGGAAGAGCAATAATAGATGGAAATCCTATGAAATTGGCAGAAGACCTTGCCTTAGATGCAGAATTCTTTGTATGGGCTATAAAGGCTACCCCTAAACGTATCCTTTATGCAAGTTCAAGTGCAGCATACCCAATAGATCTACAGGGAGAAAATAACTCTGTAGCATTAAAAGAAGATATGATTACATTCGGAGGAAAGCTTGGACAACCTGATATGACTTATGGATGGTCCAAACTAACCGGAGAATATCTTTCGCAAATAGCATCAAAACATTATGGTCTTTCTGTTGCCTGCATTAGACCATTCTCAGGTTATGGAGGAGACCAGGATACAACATACCCAATACCAGCCATTGCACAACGAGCAGTAAACCTAGAAGATCCTTTAATTATATGGGGGTCAGGAAACCAGGGACGTGACTTTATACATATAGAAGATTGTATTGATGGAATGTTTTTAGCAATGAATTCCATATCAGATGGTTCAGCGGTAAACCTTGGATCTGGTAAACTCACGACCTTTAAAGAAGTGGCAAAATTATTTGCCACCATTGCAGGTTATAACCCTATAATCAAACCTTTGAAAGATATGCCAACCGGTGTACATTCTAGATATGCAGACACCAGTTATTCTTACAAAACACTTAATTGGCAACCACAAATAAGCATAGAACAGGGGTTCAAGCAAGTTTTTGAAGAAGTAAAAAAACAATCTTGAATATTGAAAGTTGATTAAAGGTTAATTTATGTCAGTATCAATTGTAACTACTACTATTAATAAGCCCATCCTTTTAGCTGAGTACTGTAAAAATATTAGCAAGAATAGTTATAAGGACGTAAATTTTATTATAATAGGTGACAAGAAAACACCTTCAGATGTGAGTATATTTTGCGATACACTTTCTAAACAATCCGGATATAAAATTCTGTACTATGATATCCCACAGCAATTGGAGTATTTAAAGAAATTTCCGGATTTAGCCAAGCATCTTCCATATAATTCTATACAACGCCGCAACATTGGTCTTTTAATGGCATATGAATTGGGTTCAAATACTATTATAACTATTGATGACGATAATCTGGTAACTAAAAATGATTTTATTGGCTACCATTCAATTGTAAGTGACTCCCCCAAAAACCAATATCCTTGCCTTGCATCAGATAATGGATGGTTCAATGTTTGCGAAATGTTAGTCGAAGAAGAAGGCAGACCCTTTTATCATAGGGGATTCCCTATGGGTCAACGATGGAAACAAGGTGTCATTAAGAAATTTGAAAGGAATGCTGAGGTTGTTGTTAACGCAGGATTATGGTTAAACGATCCAGACATTGATGCAATTACCAGAATGGATATGCCTATAAAAGCCACCAATCTAAAAGAAAAATATACTCATAATATAGTGTTGGATATAGGTACTTGGTGCCCATTCAATTCTCAAAATACCGCCTTCGCAAGGAAGAC
>CAYTFF010000052.1:6567-8311 GCA_964437045.1 uncultured Dehalococcoidia bacterium | reverse complement strand
TTTCTATTTCTACTTGGTCTCCATTATATAGACCTTTTCTTCTGGCAGCATCTTTGTGTATTAATATCTCATCGTACCCTAATTTATCCCCAAGTTCTCTAAGTAGTGGATTTGCACTGCTTGAACCAAGGCTATGATAAGGTAATCTGCCTGTGGTCATAAATAGATCATGAGATTCTGTTTTTGGACTGAATGCGGGACATGGTTTCCATTCAGGTATTGCAATGTAATCGGAAGTGTCCCAAGGAATATCTAATTCCCTTGTAACATTTTCTACCTGTTCTCCTGCATCTAGCATATACTCATGATATAGGTGGATACGAGGTTTTGGGAATGCGCCAGGGTATCTATCTTCTACAGATCTAGCTTGCACGTCAAGGCCCTCTTCTATATACCACTTTAAATCCTTCTCATGCCCAAGTCTAACTTTAAGATATCTATCTATAATTTCTCTATATGTATATTTTTTGTTTATATCTAGTTCTAGATCACCATTTAATCCCCACATCATATTACAAGTTTCATATAGATCACTCAGGAATCCTGCTCTATCTGCAAGTTCAAGTAATATTTCATCATGACTCTCCATGGAGTCCCAGGGAGGATCAAAAGGTGGCTTATGAACTGATTTGGAACCATAGAATACCCCAGGATGAGATCCTGTATGATATTTATAGTGGTCATTTGGCTCTAATTTTTCAAGGTAATGTAGTGAAGGAATCACAACATCTGCAAATTCAGCAGTTTCATCTATTTCGAAAGATATTGATAATATGAATGGGATTTTATTTAAAAGTTCTGTCATTACTTCTATTGGTCCAGCAGTAAACGCTATATTAGCCCTATGCTGTAAGAGCATTTCCGGAGTAAAGGGCTGATGGTATTTTTTAGGTTCAAGAATTCCTTTAATCGCAAAAGGTCGACTGTATGTTGCTACTGGGAATAGTTCAAACATATCGATAGAACGTGGGGGAGTTACAACTCTTGCAGGATAGGGACTAGTTGGGTAGGTTCTCTCTAACCTACCAGGTCTTCTAGTTACCGCTAAGAGACCATCTTCAGTAGAACGCCATTTTTCTCTGTTATATCCTAAAAGCCCGCCGGGTACATCCATTGCTCCTACTAGTGTTTGAACTAAGTCAATAGCATTTCCCGTAAGGTACGCGTGCTTATGGGCACTCAATCCTCTATACCATATAGCCGAAACTGGACGATACGGTAGATCATTGCCATCTATTTTGATAGTAGCACCAATGCTTGCAGCTTCTCCAAATTCTCTAGCAATACGTCTTATTGTGCTTGCTGGAATACTACTAATTTCTGATACAAAATCTGGGGTATATTTCTTTAAATGGTCTGAAAGTAATTGAAATGATGGATGTACATCCTCTCCCTGGTAAGTATAAGTTCCAACAATGGCTAGGTTATTTGATGCTTCATCAAAAGGTACTGCTGCCTTTTTGGAATTATCCCATACTAGTGGTTTTTTACTTACTTGATCTCTAACATATTTCCCATCTTGACCAATTAGATATGGGGCATTTGTGGCATTGCTGAGGAAAGGTATATCATATAGTTCTACTTCAAAAGAATCTATAATTGGATTACTTTGTATATAAGCAATTAATTTTTGATTTTTAGCTATAACAGATTTTGGAACTTTTAATTTTTTTAATGCTTTTTTAAATGAAATTTCATCCATTTGTCCTTTTATTAATTCTTTTCCTTTTCCATCTTTCCATTT
>CAYTFF010000052.1:400-6557 GCA_964437045.1 uncultured Dehalococcoidia bacterium | reverse complement strand
GTATATCATACAGTTCTACTTCATGAATTAGTACGTAACATAAGCCTAGTAGGAAAGCTGCATCTGTGCCTGGTCTTATTGGTATCCATTCATCTGCCATTGCAGCACCATGCCCACATATAGGATCCACAGAAACAACTTTTATGGTGTCCCTATTAGTTCCTATTGCATTCGCAGCATTCATAGTATCGTAGTGAACTACACTTCCATATTGAGCACCAACTGAAAGGATATATTTTGTTAGGGGTACATCTGGTAATGGTGACATAGCCATGTGGTTAAGGAAGGCAACTGGGTGTACTGCACCACCGCAATAAAAACCGGCTGAAAATGGTTCTACAACTGTTCCGAAGGCTACTGACCAAACCATGTCAAGTGGAGATCTCTCATCAAAAGTAATATGCCATAATGTTCGGGGATCATTCTTATGGATTTCCTTAAGCTTGCTGGCTACTATATCTAGGGCCTGATCCCACGATATTTTTTCCCACATGGGGTCTATCCCAGGTCCTTTAATAGGATTTGTACGCTTTAGAGGGGTAGTAATTCTATAAGGGGATTCTAAAGTAAAAAATCCAGATCTACCTTTAGCACATGCCAATCCTTTACTATATGGGTTATCTTCATCCCCATCTAGTCTGGTTACCACTCCGTCCTCAACTGTTGCAATCATTCCACAACGATTTAAACACATCCGGCACATTGTGCGTAGCTTTTGAATCTTTTTCTCATTTGGGTGTCTGGAAATTCCATTCGGAATCATGAGAATCCTCCGCTACTTATAGGATTTTTATGCTGCTACTCTGGTTGATGGTGCAAGCCTGAGTATATCTATTATTTGTTGTATATGAGTATTTTCCAATTTATTAATTAATTCATAAAGTGTGTTTATTGAGTCCCCATCTATCATTGTTTCTGCTAATTCTTTAAATTTTTCTTTTAATTCTTCATCTGACATAGGCTCCTTAGGATCACCTTTTGGAAGAAGCTTAGTTTCTTCAAATATTTGTCCATCTTTAGTTTCTATTAGTATTTTCCCAGACCAATTATTTTTATCAAGAGATGGATCATGTTCTATAGTAACCTTTGCAGCCTGTTCTAGGATGTTTTTATTTGAAAGACTTTCTTCTGTCATTGTTTTTATACTATGTCGTCCATAGGCAATTACTGCTCCAACTACAAATGGTATGCTAAATTGAGCTTGTACTATGCTACGGGGAGCTTGGCTATTAAGAGCTATGTGGCGCAGCGGGGCACTAACTTTAATTTTTAATATTTCGTATGACTTTAATTTATGGGTGTTCATAAGATTTGATGTAATTTCTATTGCTGAATGAGTGTATCTACACGATGGATATGGTTTAAAATATGTATTTAGGATTTCGTATTCTTTTCCTAAAGAATTGAAACTAGTTGGCCTACCATGATTATCATCAAAAATAGTGTGTGGTCCAGTCATGCCATGTTTAGCAAGTTGAGTCGATTCAATAGCAACTTTAGCGGCCATACCTATGCTTTCTTTTTCCATAGCACCCAACCAGTAACCTTGCCTTGGCCTTGTTGTGGGTGCATAAGCCCCAGTTAATCCTAGAGACTGAACTATTTGTCTTGGTGGCAATTTATACAATTTGCATGCTACGGCAGCTACTCCATAAGCTCCGCCAGTACCAGTACAATGGTACTTTTCGCCTGTAGATGGAAGCTGACTATTTTGACTTCCCGAGAAACCAGCGGTCAAAATATCAAGCGCTCGTATAGATATCTCATAACCTACAATAACCGCCTCTAAAAATTCTTTGCCAGAGACTCCAATAGATTCACTAATTGCTAGTGCAGACGGAACTATTGGTGCACCAGGATGCCCTCCTAAGTCATGTCCATCATCCATATCTAAAATATTGGCTGCAAAACAATTGGCAAAGGCAGCTTCTGCCGCGGGGGCATCTATTCTGCTACCAAAAATTCTAGCCTCTTTTTCACCACCACGAATAGCTAATACCTCTCTTACAATCCTACTCGCATTGGTATTAAGCCCTCCTAGCATGACCCCTATAGTATCCATAACACAAAGTTTAGCTCTTTTTACAACTATATCTGGGGCATTAGCTAAATCAAAGTCAAATATATATTGAGCAATAGCATTACTATTCTTAAGCCCAGTTTCCATATTCTTCTCCCAAAAACTATTTAAAATTTAGTAGTGTATTTTGTCGGAAAAGATATTTTAATCTCTATTTAAAGTAGTAAATTTGCTTTCGTAGAATACCAGGGCATCGTTTTCGGTATTCTCATATATATTAGTGTCAATAATTTCAGCGACAAAAATAGTATGATCGCCTGCTTGATGTTGTGTTGTGACTCTACAGGATATGCTGGCAATACAATCTGATAAAACTGGTATTTCATTATTTGGGGTAATATATTTGGGATTTATTTTACCGTCTCGCTGGTCATGGTCTACAGCAAAATATTTCGCTAATTCTGTTTGATCAGATCTCAAGAAAGAAATTGAAAAGACTGATCGATCTTGTATATTCTCATGACTGTGCCTGGAAAAACTCACACATACTAAACATAAAGGAGGTTCAAGGGAAACTGAACAAACAGCATTGGCAGTCATGCTATGGATACTGCCATCTTCATCCAGACTGCTCATTATTGTTACTCCAGTAGGAAATTTACTCCATACCTTACGTAATTCTATACTATCAACCAATATTTGCCCTCTCAAGGTCTCGTTTAATAAATAACAAGACTACGATACTTTATCAAATTTCGCAATCTGAAATAAGTTTACAATTAATTATTAAAAAAGTCTTGGTTCAAGGTAGAAATTTAATTTAGTTTTAGATCACAGAATCAATAAATGAGAGTGTATATTATTATCCATATATCGTTATTACAGTAGCACCTGCTATTATCATCAAACTACCTATAACCAATGATAGGGTAACTTTTTCAATCCTCTTTAAGAATATGTGGCTTAGATACACAGTAATGAGAGGAGCTATATTCATAGCTGGCCCTACCATAACTACTGGACTTAGGCTTAATGCTATGAAAAGGAAGGATAATCCCCAAGCAACACCAGTACCAGAAAGCATCATTAACATAATTCCCTTTCTGGGGGCTGTAAAGATTTCTTTTGGTGCACTTCTATGAAATATTACCGCCACGAAAGCAGCTCCAAACATTAAAGTGAAAGCGCTAGATACTAATGGAGGAGCAATCTCTTTAACTAATATGCTTTCAAGAAAAACGCTTAGCCCGTATATAATTGATGTAGAAAATCCAAGCAATACGCCTAGTCTAACTTGATTCTTGTTGCTAACTATTATTTTGTTATTTTGGTTAAGTCGCTTGGTAACAATAAGTATTAGACCTAATGTTATTCCCACTGTACCGATTATTACTGGAAGAGTTAATTTCTCAGAACCAATGGTTATTGCGAATAGTGAGCTAAAAAATGGTACAGATGCTAAAAGGGCAGCTTGGTTTGCTGGTCCAGACATTCTTACACTGGTTAGATTTAGAAAGCGTCCTATACCAAAGTGGAGTGATCCAACTAGAGCAAGAGCCCCTATCGAGGTTGCATTGAGGGAAATAACATCATCCCAATGCAAGCTTAGTGCGAAAATCATCACTAGTGAAAAAGCCATTGTTGAGGCAATTATAGCTCCTGCACTTGCCCTCATATATTGTAGACCTAAGCGTGCAAAAATTAGGTTTGTACCAAACCCAAATGCAGAAACAAAGGCAAAAATCATTCCTGTCAATGTAGTTGTTTCTCCAAAATTACTCCATAAGGTTAAATTCACACAATAGGTCACCATTGTAACATTCAATTGGAATTATTTGTTTGGTGAAAATTAAAGATCATCACTAATTTTGATAACACGTTAGAGATAGCAAATAGTTTAATTTGCTCAATTATCATCTCATGCTAAAATGGCACAATATAATTTCTGGAGGGCCTATTGAAAGTACGTATAGGGCTTGGATTCGGGCAATGGCCATTTCAATCGCGTAAACCCAAACTATTTTTTGATCTTATATCTCATTGTGACTCTTTAGGAATTGATTCTATTTGGTTTAGTGATAGGATCATAGGTGCAGATAATATCCTTGAACCTACTGTCGCTATGGCTGCAGTAGCTGGGCGAAGCAAATTTATGAAACTGGGTACCAATGTCCTTATTTTTCCTTTACGTAATCCTGTTTTGATGGCCAAAGAACTCGCGACCTTGGATTTTTTATCAAATGGTAGGTTACTTTTGGTTGCTGGATTAGGAAGGGATGATGAAGATGAATTTCAGGCCTGTGGCATATCAAAGAAATCGCGTGGCAAACGCACTGATGAGGTCATTACCTTATTAAGAAAGTTATGGACAGAAGAAAACGTGAATTTTGATGGTGAATTTTATAGGCTAAATAATGTTAACATTGATCCTGTGCCTATTCAAAAATATGGTCCCCCAATTTGGATAGGTGGTAGAAGCGATGCGGCATTGCGTCGTACAGGACGTTTGGGCGATGGATGGCTTCCATCTTATCTAACACCAAATGAGGCTAAGATAGGGATAGAGTCCATCAAACAGTACACCACACAGTTTGGCAGAATAATTCCAGATGATCACTATGGTGTTAATATTCAATTTTTTATTGGGTCAACTCAAGAAGAAGCCTTAAAATTATCATCCCCTTATCAGGCCTTACGTCGAACTGATATTGCTCCAGAGGAGTATGGTGCTTTTGGAACAACTGGACAAATCGTTGAAAGGCTAAGACAGTATATGAAAGGCGGGGTCACCAAATTTGTAATGAAGCCAGTATGTTCGCCTGACCACCTATTTTCTCAGTTAGAATTGTTAGCGAATAATGTACTTACAGAATTGCAGACACCATTCTCTGAAATGGAAGTTAAGGAAAGGTCTGGTTTAATTACCCCATAAATAGTATTTAATTGAAGGAAGTGTAATTTGTCTAACGAAATCGAACATATAATCACCATTTTCTCTGAGATTAGGAATGATATAAAAGGAATAATAAAAGATTTACCTCGAGAAGCTTTAAATTGGGAGCCATCAGAAAGTGAATCTAATTCAATTTATGCAATAATCTCGCATATTTGTGGATCAGAGATGGAATGGATACAAGATACTATTGGAGGGATTAAAGTAGAACGTTACAGGGATCAAGAATTCATAGCTGAGGGTGACAATACCAGTCAACTTTTAGAATTATTAGATAAAACCCAAAAGGCTACCTCAGACGTTCTTTCTAAAGAAACTCTTTTAAGTCTTGCCAGAATGGTGCAGCGTTATCCTAACCGTCCAAAGACTACAGCACTTGCGTGTATTATTAACTGCCTCAGACATATTTCAGAGCATGTGGGGCATTTACAGCTTACAAAACAACTTTGGGAAATGACTAAATAGGCCTTAGAATTTTCTTCCAGGTAATTTCCTGTCAATATAGAAGATTATTATCTAGTTAAATTTAGATGGAATATTTTTCGCTTGGGTGTATTAATTCAAAATTTATGTTATTAAAGAAAGCTAACGTTTTAATGTTTGAGGATTTTAAATGAAGGTTCGACAGAATTTTGGAATTGTAAGTAAATTTGGTGGTACCGAATAATGTTAGGTGTTTTATTTTCGCTAGTTTCATCGGCAAGTTTTGGCTTTAATAATGCCGCTGTTAGGCGTGGATTTCTTCATGGTTCAGTTACCCAAGCTATATATGTAACTGTAATATTAGGGGTGCCATTATTTTTAATTGCGGCCTGGATCTCTGGTGAAATCTTTGATGTGTCTGGCATTACTTTGAGAGGGTATGTTTTTTTTATTTTAGCAGGGGTAATACATTTTTATGCCGGAAGGTATTTCAATTTTCGTAGCATAGCAGCATTGGGGGCGAATCGCTCTGCACCCATTAGGAATATGGCAATACCAGTGAGTGTTGTAATAGCTGTGGTTGTACTGGAGGAGCATTTAACATTATTTATGATCCTTGGCATCTTGCTGATTATGACCGGACCTTTCATAATTTTTGAAACAAAAAAACCTAAAAACGAGGATCAAGGTTTTTCTGACGATCCGGATTCTAAAAACCACTTGAATAAGCAAGCCTCTGATACTGAGAAAAAGGAATTTGT
>CAYTFF010000052.1:0-390 GCA_964437045.1 uncultured Dehalococcoidia bacterium | reverse complement strand
CAAAAAGAAGGGTATATTTTTGGGTCCTTAACCTCGATAGCTTACGGGATAAGCCCTATTTTAATACGAAGTGCCTTGCAGGAGTCTAATTTGCCAGTTCTTGGTTGTTTAATTTCTTATATTTCTGCATCAAGCGTTATTTTATTTTCTTTAATATTGCCAGGAAGACTACAATTATTGCGCAGCATGAATCCAAAAGCAGTAGCTTGGTTTCTAGTTGCTACAGTAGCTGTTTTTTTTGCTCAGATGTTCCGATATATTGCTCTAAGTATTGCCCCAGTCACCATTGTTGGTCCATTACAAAGGACCAGCGCAATTTTTGCTCTTTTCTTTGCATATTTTATAAACAGAGACGCCGAAAGCTTTGGATTTCGGGTTATTTTAGGTATT
>CAYTFF010000051.1:0-8452 GCA_964437045.1 uncultured Dehalococcoidia bacterium | reverse complement strand
ATGGTGATACTGATATGATAGATTTGACTTTGTCTGCTATGGCAGAGCAGGAAAGAATAAGGGATTTAAATTCTAAACCAACTGGACAAGTACCAAAGCCTATGACTACTGGAACTCCAGGACATGCGAGTGCACGAGGCAATCCTCTACCAAAATTAACACCTGTTAGGACATTCTCTTTTCCCGGGTCCATGTCTCTTATGGCTTTGCCTAGCCATCCTTCTGATGCTACTTTATCAGGTTCACATGTGTGCCAAATATCCATAGATCTAAAATGGGAACGATTTGGGTTTGAATATCCTACTCCATGAATAATCGCAACTTTCCCCTGATCATATAACTTTTTCATTGGTCCCATTCCGGGGTTGAATCCATATTGATCATCTAAACGTAATACCCGTTCTAAAGGTATGCCAATATTTGGCCTATAGTCTCTATAGAGCGGATCTGTATAAGGTATAACACAGTTAAGGTAGTCATTTCCTCCTGATAATTGGACCACAACTAAAACGGTGTTTTTACTCTTGTCTAACATAATTTCACTCTTCTTTCTAAATTACTTAAATCATGTACTAGCTTGGTTTTAGCTACCTAATATTTCTGATATATTTGAACTCTATGGCGATTGGTCTCTGTGACGTAAAGCTTGTCATTACTATCAATTTTAACAGAGACAGGACCCCAGAAATATTTTTCTATGTAAGAAGATTGTTCATAAGGGGTATTTACAAGAAGATCTAATTGAGGCTCAAGATTAGAATTAGCTCGAGCTGTTGCCTCATCTGAATTTGAATCCATAAATTCCTGAGCCCACTTTGATAGAGTGGCCTGTCCGCGTAGTTTCAATAAAAATTGCCCCTTGGGATCGAAAATCTGAATTCTTTCATTACCCCAATCTGCAACAAATATATTTCCTTCAGAGTCTACAGCCACACTAGAAGGACGATTCAATTGACCCTCCTCTGAACCAGAGCTACCAACAGTAGCAATATGTTTGCCCTTAGAGGTGAATTTTTGGATTCTGTCGTTACGCCAATCTGCAACGTATACATTGTCTTCTTTATCTAAAGTTATACCCCATGGCAAATTAAACTGTCCTTCTTTATTTCCAAATGTACCCCAGCTATCAATAACATTTCCATCTTTGGTGAATTTTTGGATTCTGTGATTTTGGTGATCGACTATAAATAAATTATCTGCAGTGTCAAATGCCAAGCCTGAAGGCCCGTTTAATTGTCCTTCAGCATCACCATATATTCCCCACTTCTTCAAAAAATTACCATCCTTGGTAAATATAGAAATACAATGAGTATATTCATCACTCAAATAAAGATTATTATTGGCGTCAAAAGCTACTGATGTGGGCCAAGCAAATTGCCCATCTTCATATCCAAATGTTCCGAATTCTCCAAGGTAGTCATGATCAATAGTACAAATTGCAATACGAACTCCATCAGGGAGAAAAGGGGCCGATCGGCTCACCACGTATATATGTCCATCTTTACTTATGGCTGAATCAATTGGATTACCAAATCCTCTGCCAACCATAGCAAATATACCGAGCGTATCACTATACTTTAATTTAAATGTCTTACTATCTATAACCTCAGCCAATCTTTCCTCCAAAATCTTTCAGCCAAACCAAAGTATATGTAAATAAAAATTAAACCAAATATTCACATTTTATCTTAATGTAAATATATTAACTCAAATTTTTCAGGCTAATTGATATTCTGCAGTCGAAACTATTAACTGTAGGATATCAATAATCCTTGCTTCCACATCTATAGAGTCATTATTAACTCCGAATTGAAGGTCTCCTTTTTTCCCTGCATGTGCAATTAATCCAGCGCGTGTAGTTTCTGAGACATTTATTGGACCCACTAGATCCAGGCAAGTATCTACAAGTAATTGCGGGGATATCGGATTACCGCTACCAATTGATTCTATTCGATTGATAATCAAACGTACGCCAGATCTTTTTGGATCACTAATCTGTTCACTAGCAAAGTTAACCCTCTCTACCAAGCCGCCACTATCTATCCATTCATGCCCTTCGTGCCAGCCTTCAACCGTTGGAGGATTAAATAACGCTTGCCCCATAAAATCGCTAGCTACTGATGCATTATAAATATCCATATTAGGAAATTGTCTGTTACCAACTAAGCGCATTGTACCTCCCACAAGCTCAACGGGACTCTTAACTCTAGCAAATCTTACTTCCTCCGACTTGAAGAATTCTGAATTAAACAAAACACGTAACATAGAACGAATGTCATGATTAAACTCGAAGTAAGCGTCTGACAATATCTTAATCGCTTGAGGATTACTAGGGGGAGTGTGAGGCCATTGGGGAACAGGAGGCTCATCCGCACAAAAAAAATGATATAAGTGTCTAGATATAAAATCTGCCGTAGCAGATTGCTTACAAATTATTTCAATGATGTCCTCACCATTGAAATTCCCTTTTTCACCCAAAAATGTTTTAGGGCCATCATCGTGATCATTCTCATTATACTCAAAAAACCATTCAATATTTCCATAAGGCCAATTTGAGTCATTAACGCTACGAATGGACATATATTCAGTATTGCCAATTGTCCAACCAGTAAAAGCACGAGCCCCTTCTTTAATATCTTGTTCTGAATAGTTACCAACACCCATGGAAAATAGCTCTAAAAGTTCTCTCCCATAATTCTCATTAATTGAACCCTTATGGTTATCATAGTTATCAAGCCAAAGAATCATGGCAGGGTTTTTTGATAACTCTAGTAATAATTTGTTAAAGTTTCCCATTCCAAAGTAACGAAACATTTGAATTTGTGTTACAAGAACTCTGGCATGGCTTAATTTTGAAAAAGCAGTTGCAAATATCCTATGCCAAAATAGAGCGATTTTCTCTTCAAGTTGACACTTAGACGTTACTATACGGTATAACCAATAGGGAGCAGCGCTTGCTCCTCGGCGAAGTTCTGATTGATCAGTATAATACCTACGTATGACATCATCTGGCATAGCTTGAGGATCAATGGGATTAAGTAATTCCTCCACTGTTGCTTCGTAACCTTTATCTAGATAAGATTCCAATTCATCTCTAGCAGCTCCAAAGCCAGCCCGCCTTAGAAGATGTGCCATTAAAGAAATACTTTCATTACTATATCCCATACGATTCATCCTTAAAATTAGATTCTGCCATATTACTATAAAGCTTCCAGATTGAGGAGTGCAATAGCTAATAGAGCTGCATACTATAAAGACTAAATCATTTTACAATTTGCATATTAGATATATGATGAATTTGCTGATATAATAAAGGATGTATGCAGTTTATAAAGTTGATATTTGTGATAGTACTAGGAACGTTTTTACTCGCCTCTATTGCATGTAGTAGTGACCAAAATTCGACATCTTCTTCCATATCTGACTCTCAACCAGTTAATGCAGCAGATGCCACACCAGAACCTACCCCGACACCTGAATTATTCACTAGTTCTGAGTTTGGAAAAAGTTCTTATATAACCGGGCTAGGAGGAATTGATCAAAACCTTTTAGGATCACCTTCATGGATGTCCTATACTGATGCCAAGGTATTCATTAAACAATTTGGGTTGAAAACTGAACCAGAGTTTCATATTTGGGCCGGAACTGATAAAAGACCTACTGATTTCCCTTTACGTCCCCCCTCAGTTTATATAGATGAATGGACTAATTGGGCTGATTTCCTTGAATCCACTGACTAAGATTTTGTATCTTTAGTAGTATCTTCGAACTCTCGTTCTTTCTGTTCAATATTAAGCGACAATTTCTCCCATTCTTTTGTAATCTGGATAATAGATTTTTTCAACTCTTTATGTCCAGATATAGCTATAGTGATTTTATTTGTATCATTATAATTATCAGGATTAGAGAAATATGTTTCCAACGCAAGAGACTCCAGCTGCAATTCCTCCAATCTAACCTCTATTTCAGCAATTCTATTCTTAATTGGTTCAATCTCTTTATCAAAACTGTTTCTTAGATTTCTTAGAGTTGCTTTAAATCTCCGTGTTTGCATTTTTGATGAAGATTGTTGGTTAGTCTTTAATTCTTCCGAATACGAATTATCTTTCGAGGTTTTATTCATTCGGTCATGCCAGTCTAAATATTCTTCATATTTACCTTCGAATAATATAGGATTACCATCTTTTATTTCGATAATTTTATTGGCTGTTTCATTTATTAGTGTCCGGTCATGGGTAATAAAACATAAAGTCCCCTTATAAGCCTCTAATGCATCAGAAAGCATTTCACGAGAGGCTATATCTAGATGATTTGTAGGTTCATCCATCAAAAGAAAATTAGCAGGTCTTAAGAGCATCTTAGCCAGTGATAATCGGGCTTTTTCTCCACCAGATAATATCTCTATTTTTTTGTATACATCATCTCCAGAGAAAAGAAATGCTCCCAAAAGACCTCTAATTCTTTCTTCTGGTTCATCTGGGGCGATTAACCTCAACTCTTCGAGCATAGAATTCTCAGGAGTTAAAGATTCAAGTTGATGTTGCGCATAATAGGCAGTAGTTACTTTGTGCCCTAATCTACGTTCACCTTCATCTATGGACAATACTCCAGCTAGAATTTTCAGCAACGGACTCTTCCCGGCACCATTTACTCCATCTAGTGATAATCGAGCCCCACGGCTTAACCTTAAATTTAGATTACGATAAATTACATTTTCACCATACGATTTGTGTATGTTTTTTAACGTCATGGTTTGCTCACCACCTCTAGGTGGCTCTGGAAAAGAAAAATGCATCTTCTTAGTTGCCCTTGGAACGGACACTCGTTTAACCTTGGCCATTTGTTTTAGTCTACTCTGTACTTGGGTGGCTTTTGTCGCTTTAGCTCGGAATCTTTCAATAAACCGCATTTGTTTTTTTAGTTTGGCATCTTGTCTTTTAGCGGTCCTCTCAATAATTTGTTTATCTTGTTCCCTTGCTTCTACGAATTCATCATAAGGGCCGTTATATAGAACAACTTGATCAGATTCAATTGCAATTATTTTATCGGCTATCCTGTTAATGAAAGTTCGATCATGAGAAGTGATAAGTACAGCCCCAGAGTATGATGCTAAATACCCTTCAAACCATATACACGAATCTAAATCCAAATGGTTTGTTGGCTCGTCAAGAAGCAATAAATCTGGATTAAGGACCAAAAGTTTTGCTAACGAAGCTCTTACTAACCAACCACCACTAAACTCTTTTAAAGGCCGATTCATATCTTCTTTAGAAAATCCCAGACCAAATAATACAGTCTCTGCCTCATATTCCACATTATATCCACCTTCTGCTTCAAACTTTATCTGAAGCTCACCCAATTCATTAAGAAGACTGTCTAGCTTATCGTTTTCTGTCTCCTTAGACACTGCTTCTTGCAGAACATTAATTCGGTTTGCAAGGTTTGCATTTTTGGTGGAAGAACCAACTATCTCATCTAAAAGTGGGGTGTTTGAAAAAGATTCTGTTTCCTGTTTTGAATACCCTATAGTTATATTTTTTGGATGGCTCATATTGCCTGAGTCAGGAGCAATATTACCAGTTATTATCTCGAACAATGTGGTTTTACCAGCTCCATTCGGTCCTATAAGAGCTATCCTGTCTCTTATCCCAACGTTAAATGTAACATCGCTGAAAAGGATGTTATTCCCGAACCTCTTTGATATATTCACTACACTTAACATTTTTAAACCTGGTTCAATTGTAGCATCTGCTAAGATTTGTTCATATAACATAGTGTATTTGATTGACCACTTTCCATCTCAACTATATGATCCAGCCATACAGTTTGGCCTAAAAATAAAACTAAGTGAAACTAATGATAGAAAATACTTCAATGGATTAAATACTCGTTATGAATATAACTGAAATTTTGAATACCGGTTTAAAAAAAATTATCTTTGTATTTTTATCTTTTGTTAGTATTATTGCAATATTATTTTTCACTTTGCTTTACTTTTCCACCTTGCAGGTAAAGGAAATCCAACAGGCCCGATTTGTTAATTTGGAGAATGTCCCTATCCTCAGATCTGGACAGGAGATTAAAGTATTATCATGGAATATTCAATTTCTGGCTGGAAACCAGAATAACCACTTTTTTTTTGATGGTGGTGAAGACCCTTGGCCATCCTTAGACACTCGTGAGCAAATTTTGAGCCAAATTGCGCAAGTTATTATCAATGAGCAACCAGATATTGTACTATTACAGGAAGTAGATGATGGAGCAAAGCGTACAGATCACGAAGATCAATTAGCTGCCCTAATGGATTTGCTACCCAAAGAATATGGAAATCATTCTTCAAGTTTTTATTGGCAAGCTGATTTTGTTCCACACCCTGCCCTTATGGGGCCAGTCGGAATGAAGTTATCTACACTATCTAAATATAGGATTGAACAGGCTTCTCGCTTTGCTTTAACTGGTATTAAATCCCAATCTTGGATTATGCAGCAGATGAACCCCAAAAGAGCCATATTGGAGATTCAATTACCCATTAAAAGTTTAGGCACGCTAAGTATTATGAACACTCATTTAAGTGCCTTCGCTCAATCTTCCAATACCATGGAAATACAAGTTAATCAGGTAATGGATCTAATGGCTAAAAGGCAGACTGACAAATCCCATCATATTATTATTGGTGGTGATTTCAATTTATTGTCTTCCTCTGTCGCATATAATTTATTAGATGCAAAAGGTCAAAGTTATTACAATCCAAATAGAACAGAACTCTACCCCTTGTTACAAGCATTTGATAGCATACCTTCATTAGAGGATATGAACAGTGAACATAAGTCTAACTGGTTTACTTACTCACCTAATCATATAAGCCATGCAATCCCAAATCGAACAATAGACTATTTATTTTACACTGATGAGCTGACAGTTGTTGAAAAAGCAGTACGTTCAGAAGATACTCTTATGATTTCGGATCATTTACCTGTAGTTGGTGTTTTTGTTCTACCGTAATATTAAAATGCCTACTATCTATATGGCCAATGAGATATAGCTATGAAATTTTTACTAGTTGTTAACCCATTTAGTGGCAATAAAGAAAGCTCTCAAATATTAGATTTAATCAAACCTGTGTTTGATTCAAATGAAGTAGAATTGTCCATAATTACCACCTGTTACTCAGGCCATGCCAAAGCACTAGCCTTAAACTTTGAACCAGACAATTATGATGGTTTCTTGATCTTGGGCGGTGACGGTACAATCCATGAAGTTGTTAATGGAATGCTTAATAGAAATGATGGAAGGAAATTTCCCATAGGGTTAATCCCAGGTGGTTCTGGTAATTCCGTCCTACATGACCTTGATCTTATGGATCCTATCTTAGCTGCAAAAGCAATAATCACCGGGAAAACCCGCTTAATTGATATAGCGGAAATTAAGACGAATCAAATTCTAATCTATTCCATTAACCTTATAGGGTGGGGGTTAGTAACTGACGTAGGAAAACGAGCTGAACTACTTAGATGGTTAGGCCCTCAACGTTATACAGTATCAAGCATTATTGAAATACTGTTAAAAAAAACACGACGTGCCACGTTAATTATAGATGATAAACAATTAGTTAATGATTTCACATTTGTGGTTGCATGCAATTCCATACACATAGGAAAAGGTATGAAAATGGCTCCTTTAGCGAAATTAAATGATGGCCTTATTGATCTTTTGGTAGTGGATGGACAAATAACAAGAAAACGGCTAATTGCAGTTCTCCCAAAACTCTTTGATGGCACTCATATTAGCGAACCAGAAGTAAGTTATTATCAGGCTTCCAGTTTCTCACTTATTCCAGGAAACAATGAAGCACTAAATGTAGATGGGGAGATGACTGGGACAACTCCAATTACGGTTAAAATACTTAAACAAGCCATTGAAATATTTTCATAGTTAGCTTTTATTACTAGACATCACGTACGGCTCCCCAAATTTTTCATAATGCACTATTTCTGAAAGTTTTTTGCGCCTTTTCTTACCAATTGTACGGGTACGAATCGGGTATCCGAATGGTATGACCGCTATAACATCCAAATTTGGTGGAACTCCTAATAAATCGGCAATTTCTGTCAATCCAACCAACCCTGACCAGTTAGACCCTATCCCTTCAGCCCAAGCAGCTAATACCATAGATTGTATGGCTCGACTCGCATCTGATATAGCGTATTCTGAGGATTTATCTATTGCTACAACAACAGCAAATGCAGCTCGAGTATTTATTAGTCCGAAATTGACAAGAGAGCCAAGTTTAGCGAGAGTGTCACGATTCTCTACAATGATAAAATGCCATGGTTGACCATTCTGGCTGCTTGCAGTGAGTCTTGCAGATTGAATAATTCTATTCACTGAATCACCAGAAATTGGTTTATTTTGAAATTCTCGTACTGCTAGAACAGTGCGTATTGCTTCATAA
>CAYTFF010000050.1:6844-8481 GCA_964437045.1 uncultured Dehalococcoidia bacterium | reverse complement strand
CTAAATGTAACTTTCTGAAGTTCAATTGAGCTAACGGATTGGGTGGATGACAACTTAATGCCACCCATTTTCTCAAGAGGCATCTTATTGAGAGTCTCATCAGCTACCTCCACCATACGTGCTCGATAGTTGAGCTGTATAAGACTCTGATTAATTCCACTCACTGTCGGCAACAACCTTCGCATCAATACAACCATTGCAGCTAATTCTGGCAAACTCAATCCCAGATCTGGTCTTGTTACAATTATTACAACAAACAAAGCAACGAGCACAGCACCCATAGTCTCAAAAATGGAGCCTGGAATAAGTGGAATAAACCTACTAGCCACAAATATCGGAAAATGCTCTTTGAATAATGCTTCGATTCGAGCTGAAGCCATTGCCTCCTTAGCACTTGTTTTTATTACTCGTATGCCCTCCAGAAAATCAACAGTAGCTGTGCTAAACCGCTGTCGAAGATCGTGTAAATTAATGCCAATTTCTCTAGATCGTCTTTGTAGAGACGGCCCTACATAAAGATATACTAATACCATAGGAATTGCTACAGCAGGAACACTCCACCAGGCCATAAAAAACAATAATGCAGTGCTCATCAATATCATGACCACGGAGTTCAGTAAATTCGCGACAACAGTAATACTACCAATAATACCTTCAGCCGCACGAGTTCGATCCTCAAGAATTACTCCCCGACCACGCCGCGTAATCTCATCATAGCGTGCACGCATATAATAATCTAGCATTCTAATACTAAATGCCATCTCGACTTTGGTCGCTAGACGAAATATCAATAAATTTTGTAATAGTAGCACCACATTCTTTAGTGTCACTAGTACAACAAGAACCAATAAACCTACAAATACGACAGAGTATTCATTTGCATCAATACCAACAATAGAACCGTAATTTTGCACCAAGTCTGTAATAAACAAAGAAGAGTTTTGTTCGGGTGCAATTAGCACACCTACAACAGGAACTATCATCCCTATACTGAGAATATCAAGCGATGAAGCTAGAAATATAGATGCAGCTATAATTAAAATTCGAGACCAGTATGGACGCAATACTAGACGAAAATATAAGTCAAACATTAGCGATTGACACGCGAGCGAATTCTCTGTAATGTGGATGGTATATTAGCATGCTGAGGTAGAAGCCTAAATACACAACGTAACACCCGCTTGACCAACATCCGAGGCAGCAACCATAACACGTCCCCTAAGTCTCTCCGTCGTGACCATATACCGTTTGGTACTTTAGTCCAGAAATCTCTTCGATAACCAATACTATTGATGTCACGTAATATCCGACGACATGCAGCAACACGGCCCCGTATCAAGTGATACCCAAACCAAATAGCAGTAGATCTGATATGTCTGTTGACAATACCAGAGACAACTTCATTAGCAGTGTCTTCTCCGAACTGTTTCCAACGTAGCTCTATATCCCACTCGGTAAGCAAATTTATATTTTCGTCAACACCTGTACGTCCCAAATCATTAAATACAACATTTCCTTGATCTTTATGACGTCTCCAAAAGAAGACTGCAGTCTCATCAAAACCAGTAATACCAAATGGAACTATTCCATATAGATGGCTAGTTTCCAATGCACGATGGAAACCACCTGCACTAATC
>CAYTFF010000050.1:4120-6834 GCA_964437045.1 uncultured Dehalococcoidia bacterium | reverse complement strand
ATCACAGTCGTATCCGGGGCTTATGCCGTTGTCCGCCGACGAATCTTCTAGGGCTGATTACACTTTCAGTGCAAGATTGCTACACCGTTTGGCTTTAGGCCTGCCATCGGTAAGCAAAGCATCTTTCGATATAGATGGCTTGTTTCCAATGCACGATGGAAGCCACCTGCACTAATCAATCTATCACGCTTAATCGTCCATATACCGCCAGGTGCACCAAACATATTACCACCACGAAGATGATCAAGTGCTAATAAATGGCCTGCCATATATTTCGGTCTAAAATTGTTGGTACGAGGACCTTTTTTTAACAAATTCCCATTCATATCAACACTCACAGGAATGCCGGCTGCCGTAATACAATTGGGGTTACCTTCAAAAAGTGCAACCATTTTTTGTACGTATTCTCTGTCCATATAATCATCATCGGACTGTACCCATATATAATCTCCAGTGGACATTTCCAAAGCCGGATTAAGACATAAGTCAAGATAGGCAGCAGGATCATCATTGGTTGCTACGTTTTTTTCAAAATGAAGCAACTGAACTCGCTTATCTTCAGTCTCAACTTCGTGAAGATATTCTCGAACAATAGGAATAGCACCATGATTTATCAAAATAATTTCAAGATTTTCATAAGACTGTTCCCTTATAGCATTCACAGCATCTTGCAACATATTGAGACGTTGATAAGCACAAACTATTGCTGTAAACATACCGTTAGTAGACATTAGCGCGAAGCTATTCGAAATATATTAGAATTGTTCAATTGAATATGCTAAATTGTTGTGACACTACGTAGTTAACTAGAAAACGACTTTGTTTGGTGAAAGGTGTCTTGATTTAGTAATAAGACATCATTTGTCCAATCCCAAACTCTAAGGATGTGCTGGGAATCATACCAAAACTCATAGCGGTTTTATTTGTGTCTGCCCAAAAATTCACTGGTTTATTATTATCTCTATCGGGTAGATCGGCTAGCGAAATACGATCAGACTCTAACAAATGTTTTGCTACAATCCGACATATGCCATGCACGCTAGTTGATTTTCCACTGCCTAAATTATAAATACCGGAATCCAAATCCAAATCAACTGATTTGGAAAATATGCGAGCAGCATCTTGGACATATATATAATCGTTCCTATTGTCCGGAGCTTTAACAGGTGGGGTCTTTTTCTCCCCAATAAATCGCAGTAAAGTGGGTATAAGTGACTCTTTTTTCTGACCCGGACCGTAAAGATAAAAAATTCTAAACCATATTAGATCTATTTGTGACTCACTACATTTGTACTTCAAATATTCATACAGGGAGTGTTTGGCCCAGGCGAAGTATGAATCTATTCTTGTCGGATCATCTTCCTTGCAAACACCATTAGATTTACCATATTCCCAACAACTTCCAGCAACTATAATCCTCTTGCACTCAGTGTTATTAATAACAGCATCTAATAAATCAATTGACATATTGAGATTAAGTTTGGATGTTTGTTCAGAATAGTCCGGAATTCCCTGCCAAGCAAGATGAACAACTACATCAGGCTGGCATGCGATAATTTTATGATGAAAGTTTTTAACATCTTCTAGATTGCCATATATTGCATCAACATCAACAATATCAATTTTGTTCCGAGTCAAAGCAATAACATCATGACTAGAAGCAACTAATTCATGTAAAACATGTCTTCCGAGAAATCCGGTTACTCCAGTTACAAGAACTCTCATGGTAAAAAAGTTACATTCATCCTGGACTGAAATCAGGAATATTCAAATCCTTATCTGAAATCACATCTGGATTGACCGGCCACTTAAAATCAAAATAAGGGTCGTTGTATCGAATGCCAGCTTCAGAGTTTGGAACATAATATTCTGAATGATAATAAAACACCCATGTATCATCCACTACAGTAAAAAAAGCATTTGCACATCCGCTAGGCACATAAATGCTTAATCGATTATCCGAGTTAACTTCAAACGCCTGCCACTCCAAATAAGTTGAAGAACTTCTTCTCAGATCTACTACAATGTCATATATATGGCCCTTAAAACAAGTGATGACCTTACTGTCTCCACTAGGAGGCAGTTGGTAATGAAAGCCTCTTAATGTGTGTTTGCTGTTGTTCTCAGACACATTGCACTGCTTGATATCAGTCATCAAACCATTATCGCGAAATTCTCTCCTACAGAAATGACGTCGAAGCATACCACGCGAATCCTCATGTGGTTCAGGTTCTATTATGTGCACATCATTTATATGCGTCTTAATGAACTTCATTCAATTGATAATATGAGGAGTATTTGGAAATGGAACCAAGAACTGCCCTTTGTATCCATACGACTTACACTGAGAAATTATTTCGTCTCGAAAATTCCAAGCTAGTACAAATATAATATCAGGATTCATTTTCATACCTTCATTAAAACCAACGATTGGTATCGAGGATCCTGGTGCAAACAGATTGTGTTTAAGTGGGCTGTTATCAATGATTGCATTTACCCGCTCTTTGTCTATACCGCAGTAATTCAAATATGTCTGACTTCGCGCCGAAGCACCAAAACCAAGAATGTTTTTGCCATTTAGTGTATTGAGTATTTGCAAAGTTTGTTGGCGATGTCTCTTGACTCTTTTGGCAAATTCCAACCAGCTAGTCAGACTGTTGACCATATTTTCATTTTCATAAAGTATGGCTTTATCCAATGCAGCACTTGGCCCT
>CAYTFF010000050.1:847-4110 GCA_964437045.1 uncultured Dehalococcoidia bacterium | reverse complement strand
CTGCTATTCTTAGAAGAATATATTACCCAAGAGCCACCACTAATAGGGCTTTTTTCAATATGAAACGGTATAAGGTCAAATTTGTTCAACAAGTAGATCATGGATTGAATTGAATAGTAACAGAGATGTTCATGATAAATTGAATCATAATGAAGCTCTGTTTGTATTCTGGCAGCATCATGAAACTCAATTACAAGCACGCCATCTTTGCTAAGTATAAGTTCAATGCCCGTCATAACATCCAATAGTTCACTCACATGAGGCGTTACGTTCCTAGCAATAACGACTTTTGCCTTTCCGTACTGTAAAATTAGGTCTTGCGCAA
The DNA here is from genome assembly GCA_964437045.1 of uncultured Dehalococcoidia bacterium. Taxonomy (GTDB): domain Bacteria; phylum Chloroflexota; class Dehalococcoidia; order Lucifugimonadales; family CAYTFF01; genus CAYTFF01. The sequence goes on along the minus strand of CAYTFF010000050.1, from coordinate 3,785 downwards.
GCGCCCCGGTCCAGTATTCAGGCAACGTTCTAACACCTTGCTTATTCGCTATTTCAGCTACATTCACAGCAGGATCAACGCCAAGCACATTTGGATAACTCATGTCAACAAATGACTTAAGAAACGTGCCATCATTGGATGCAATTTCAACCACTAAATCATCTGGGTCTAAACCCGAAATGTCTAAAACTCGATTAGCAAATTGATTGGCGTAAGTGCGTGCAACCTCAGAAGTACCAGTAACCCACACATAATTATCAAATAAAATACCCTTGTCAACAGTCTCATTTAACTGCAATAGAGATGAATGAGAACAATATGATAGAGTCAAAGGAAACAAACTTTCACGATTAACCGCATCATTCTTAAGAGAATTTGCCAAAGGCTGCTTGCCTAAATCGAGAACACTATCAAGCTGACGTGAACTAGAGATTCTACAACAATCAACTACTGAATATCTCGTATCTATACCCACCTTAAATCACCATTCAATTTTCCTTCTTCTCTCAAATATTCAAGCTGTTTTAGGCGATGACACTTACGATCACGAAAATCCTCTTCTTTAAAATCAATGTTGCCAAAATAATCGACTAACTCTTTGCCACCTTTGTCTAAATCCCACTCAGGTTTATAATAATCGCTTAGTTCTGTCAGAATACGTTTGAAACTCACTCGATAGGTTCTTGGATCAGTATGCTCATTTAGGAATATCAATTCAGAACCTGGCACCACTCTTTGAGCACTTTCCGCCAAATCTTTGACAGTAAAATTCCCGTTAGGTATACCGACATTGAAGGATCTTCCCCCTAACAAATCATCTGGGGCTTCCAATCCAGCCACAAATGCCTGACATACGTCCCTAACGTGGACTACAGGACGCCAAGGGGAACCATCACTTAATATCTCTATTTTTCCAGTAGTATAAGCACAAGCAACTAGATTGTTATACACAATATCACATCGCAATCTTGGGCTTGACCCAAACACTGTTGATGGTCGAAAGCAAGTGACCAAGAAATCGTTTGAATGCATTCTGGACAATTCTTGTTCAGCTTGCCATTTTGTACGAGCATATGTTGTGACAGGATGTTTCTTGCTATCATCTTCATCTAATTCAGAATCGATATCAGATACGCCATACATACTTTGCGAAGATGCATAGACAAACCGCTTTACACCAGCATCTCTAGCCAATTGTGCCAATCCTAAAGTCCCCCAGTAATTTATTTGTTCAGTTATATGTGGCTCAAACTCACCAAGGGGATCATTTGAAAGACCTGCTAAATGGACAACTGCGTCGAAACCTGCTAAATCAGATGTATCTATCTCTCTTACATCCTTCACTAATTGTTCAAAATGCTGCGCAACTGGTTCAAGGTTACATGACGCAAAATAGTTGACGTCCAATCCTGTAACAGAATAACCATTGCTCAAAAGCACATCCGTTAAAACAGTACCTACGTATCCGTTATTGCCGGTTACAAGTATTTTCATTGAATTTTAGTCTATAGAAAAAGGAAGTAAATTTTTGTGTTGTCCAAGATTCAATTGTATGCAACTGCATACAACAGCCCTACTAAAACCATATTACCAAATTTTCCAGCAAGGATTTCCCGAATTCCATTCATCAGTCAGCAACTCCCAATCTTTCATGTTGTCCATTGCTCTATGACAACCAGTATGACGATAAACCGCTAGTTGTCTGTCTTGGACTAGTCTAGATATTGGTCCTTGCTCTAACATACAATCTTCATCAATGTAATCAAAAATCTTACGATCAAAAACATAGAATCCGCCGTTAATCCAATCCCCAGAGCCTTTCGGTTTCTCTTCAAAGCCTGTGGCAATATTGTCAGAAAATGACAAAACCCCAAAACGTTGCATTGATTGCATCGCACACACTGTACCAATCTTGCCCATCTTTTTGTGTTGTGCAATAACTGCATCAATTGGCACATCAGACAGACTATCACCATATGTCACAAGAAAAACATCATCATCAATATATTTCCTGACCTGCAAAAGTCTCCCAGCAGTTTGCGTGTGCAGTCCAGTGTCAGCAAGTACAACTTTCCAATCTTCTTCATCATGACTTGGGGCTAATTGGGTTATCAACCCTGTACCAAGCTCAACTGATATATCAGTATCCATGAGCTTATAATTCATAAAATAATTACGAATTATTTCACCTTTATAACCCAAGCAAATCACAAAGTCTTGGATATCAAAAACAGAGTAATGCTTCATTATATGCCAGACTATAGGGCGCTCACCAATTTCAACCATCGGTTTGGGCCGATGCTCAGTCTCTTCTCTTAGCCTAGTACCAAACCCACCAGCCAATATAACCACTTGCATAATCTTATTTTTCCCTAATTACAGTCTAAGATTTTACGGCTAATTTTATATGTAACCAATTAACATAACTCCAAAAATATATCAGAAATATTGTCTTAATAGAATAAACAATTATATTACAGGCCACAATTAGGATGGGTTTATACTAGTTGCTCTGCTTAATTCAGTAATGGTATGCTGTATGCCATAATCCATTGTACATACAGGCTTCCATCCAATAGTTTCAACTAAAAGAGATAGGTCGGCCCAACTCTTTGGTTGTTCTGGTTCATCTTTTGACATTGGAATACTACCAAATTTCAACCTATTGCTTTCACCACCTAATTGTTTCCAAAACATTTTGACATACTCCATCATCTTGATAAATGAGCCACTCCCTAGATTGACAGTCAAGGACTTATTTACCTTCATCAATCTAATAATACCCGCAACTACATCCTGCACATAAATGTAATCCCTATAATGCTGACAAGGGCCAAGTATTGCATCCCTATTGGCAACATATGCTTCAAACAATTCATTTATCAAGGAGCCTTGCCGCTGCCCTGGACCATAAACATAAAAAGGCCTTATATGTATG
>CAYTFF010000050.1:0-718 GCA_964437045.1 uncultured Dehalococcoidia bacterium | reverse complement strand
TCTATTTTCCCTTTAGCGTAGTTGGTTAATCTACCTATGGGTTCCAAATCCTCCGTTAAATTCCCTGATCGCGCTCCATATTCATTCATAGAGCCTACAAAAACAAATCTTGCCAGACCCTGGCAATATAACGTCTTAATTAACGTTTTAGCATTATCTACATTTGATTCCAGATGCACAAGTGACATTGGCTGAGACATGTCACCCCAACCTAGATGTATAAAACAATCAGGTATTCCATTATTAGCAATTTTTTCCATAATATCTTCCTTAGAAGAATAATCCATGTAAATTGGTTGCACAATGGATTTATTTGACAAATTGTTGTGTCCATATCTATTAGATATACGAACAAGCTTATAACCTTCCTGTTCTAACTGACAAGCCAAGTGATTTCCTATGAATCCACTTGACCCAGTAATCCAGACAACTTTGGGATTATGCTTTACCATATTAATGGGTTTTTCCTAATGCAAATTTTGCACTAATCTCCGTACAATGTCTTCAAATGGGACTTCCAATTGATCATGGCGCGGAGAATATTTGTTGAGTTCATTACGTCTGTCTACTAGAATCGATTCGTCTAAACTACAATTTTCATGTATTTCATTAATAAAGATATGACTGGATTTATGAAGGCTTTTTGCATCATCTATAACCACAAGTATATTAGTATGATTGACATCTTGCATCATATAAGTGTAATCAATGTCCAAAA
>CAYTFF010000049.1:6923-8543 GCA_964437045.1 uncultured Dehalococcoidia bacterium | reverse complement strand
GCTTGGGCAGCCTCGGTTTGCACCGGCGACCCCACTTGGTGTTCAGAGAATGCTGATAGAAGAAAACGTAGATTTGGAAGGGGCAAAAGTGGTGATCCTAGGGCGAAGCAAACTTGTTGGTATGCCGTTGATGGTACAATCAACTAGGGCCGCATTGTTAGGGGTTAATACAAATTTAGAGAATGCAGCACGAACATTAGGATCTACAGAAATTGGAGTGTTTTTTAGGGTAACTTTACCTCTAGCCAAAAGAGGAATTATTGCTGGCCTAATATTGGGTGCGGCAAGAGCATTGGGAGAATTTGGTGCCACTTTAATGGTTGCTGGAAGCATCCCTGGTAGAACCCAAACTATGCCCCTCGCTATATATGATGCTATACAAATAAGAGAATTTGATGCAGTAAACCAAATGGTATTAGTGATGACATCCTTGGCCTTTTTAGCCTTGTGGATAATCCGCCGTTTTGAAACCAGAACCTAATAGGATGTAAGGTATCTAATGACAAAAACAGAACTCAAGATTAAAGTAGAAAAATCATTCAACGATTTTTCCATACAGGTTGATTTGTCGGTTGGAAAAGAGATTATGGTACTATTTGGGCCTTCAGGCGCAGGTAAAACCCAAACACTTAACATGATTGCTGGTTTAACCACCCCTAATAATGGTGAAATTACTTTGAGTGATACAACTTTTTATCGCAATGGTATAGAAGGACCAAAGATAAACATACCAGCTCGAAATCGTCGTATAGGGTACGTATTTCAGGATTATGCTTTATTTCCCCATCTGTCTGCCTTACAAAATGTAAGTTTCCCACTCCATGGTGACAGCATGGCTAAGGAGAGGGCTATCACGCTTCTTAACCAAATGAACCTCTCTCACGTAGCTGATTTTTACCCAAAAGAACTTTCAGGTGGGCAACAACAAAGAATATCAATAGCCAGAGCATTAGCTGCCAAACCAAACATACTTTTACTTGATGAACCATTTTCTGCTCTTGATATTTCGGTGAAAGAATATCTCCAAAAAGAGCTAAAAGAGTTACAAACAGCATTAGGCCTAGTTGTAATATATGTAACCCATAATATCGAAGATTTATTTGCTATCGGCGATAGAATATCAGTGATTCATGATGGTAAAGTACAACAAGTAGGGCCAGTATCAGATGTTTTCTTAAACCCAGCTAATGAAACTGTATTAAACATCCTTGGAATCCAGAATGTTTTCACATGTAATGTAATCGATATTTCCTCAGATCGAGTTTTAATGAACTGGGATGGCATTCAACTAGAGGCTCCTACGTTTAATACAAAAATAGGAGACTCCGTAAGGATATATATTTATCCACAAGACGTAAAAATTGTATACCCTGATAGGCCTTTAACACGAGCGGTAAAATATAATCAAGTAACTGGAAATGTAACCGCCAGAAAATCAATTGCAGGGGATAATATGATAAAAATGCAGTTGAGCAATGGACATGATTTGCATGTTAAATATCATAACCATTCTTATGTACCTATGCCTGTTTCACTGGGTGATAAATTAACAGTTTCTTTAAGAAAAGATGGCCTAATAAATTTAGGATACAACAATGTCCCAAAAACTTAAAATGAGAT